>NZ_JABKBZ010000288.1:0-429 GCF_013166635.1 Lentimicrobium sp. S6
ATTGGTGGTGGGATTTTGGAGACCCAACTAGCGGCGCCTTTAACTTTAGCACGGCTCAAAACCCTACACATGCTTTTACTGCTCCAGGCATATACGACGTGCAACTCATCACCAAGGCATTTGGATACGATACTATAATACAGCAAGTGATAGTGAGAGAAGGACCCACTTCGGCCTTCGACTTCACCACACCTTGCCAGGGAGAAGATGCCATTTTCACTGACCTCAGTGTGGCAGGAGCTGCTCCTATAGAAAGTTGGCTTTGGGACTTTGCCGATGGAAACACATCCACCGAGCAAAATCCAACACATCTTTATCAGTTTTCTGGTAATTATTTGGTAGACCTCACGGTAACCGATACCAATGGCTGTGAGCACAGCATTACTCAAAATGTAACCATTTGGCAAGGACCAACCGCCAAGTTTAACT
>NZ_JABKBZ010000034.1:0-58361 GCF_013166635.1 Lentimicrobium sp. S6
CAATTGGATTCCTGCTGATTATCATCAGGGAGTTGGGAATAATGATGAATATACAGCTGATTTAGGGTTATTGTTAGATACAGAAGGCACTTATTATTATGCTACCCGTTATCAATATTTAGAACAAGATTATGTATACGGAGGTTATTCTTTAAGTCAAGGTGGATTCTGGGATGGTATTGATAATATCAGTGGAATACTTCTTGTCAGCACAGAAGTGGTTGAGGATTCCATCAATTGGGCCAATCTACAATGGCCAGGGGAAGGAGAGATTATTCCAAACCAAGAATTCATGGTATATGGGCAGGTTTATATAGAAGATCTTACCTCTCAAGAGGAAGCTTTAGAAGGTTTGCAAGCATGGATTGGCTACAGTTTAACTGATTCGGAGCCCTCCTCCTGGACCAATTGGATTCCTGCTGATTATCATCAGGGAGTTGGGAATAATGATGAATATACAGCTGATTTAGGGTTATTGTTAGATACAGAAGGCACTTATTATTATGCTACCCGTTATCAATATTTAGAACAAGATTATGTATACGGAGGTTATTCCATAAGTGGTGGTGGATTCTGGAATGCTGATGAGAATGTAAGTGGAGTTCTAACTGTTATTCCTGAAGTTATTGATTCTATTGGTTGGGCCAATTTACAATGGCCAGCAAATGGAGTTATTGAGCCTAATGAAAATTATGAGGTATTTGGAAGAGTTTGGATTGAAAATATAACTAACCAAGCAGATTCTATTGAGGAATTACAAGTTTGGGTAGGTTATCATTCTGAAAATACAGATCCCAATACATGGACAGATTGGGTTCCTGCTTATTATAATCTTGGAATTGGAGCAAATGATGAATATAAAGCCAACCTTGGAGTTGCATTATCAGATGAAGGGCTATATTATTATGCTACTCGTTATCAGTATCAAGATCAAGATTTTGTCTATGGTGGTTATTCTACATCTGATGGTGGATTCTGGGATGGGGTCAATAATGTAAGTGGAGAGCTTACAGTGACTAATAACCCAATAGATACTATAGCTTGGGCTAATTTACAATGGCCATTATCAGGCGATATAGAACCTACACAAGAGTTTAATGTATATGGAAGAGTCTGGATCGATGATATAACATCTCAAGAAGATTCCCTACAGGAATTACAAGCTTGGGTAGGTTATAGCTTAGACGATACCGATCCTTCTACTTGGACCAATTGGATACCCGCATATTATCATTCAGCCATTGGCGAAAATGACCAATATGTTTCAAATATTGGTGCCATGATATCAGAAGAGGGTGTTTATTATTATGCCACTCGCTTCCAATATCAAGATCAAGATTATGTGTATGGTGGACATTCTGTTAGTGGTGGCGATTTCTGGGATGGTATCGATTACCTTTCTGGTGTGCTTACCGTGACCGCTCCTCCAATGACTGATATTTCTTGGGCTAACCTTCAATGGCCAGGTTCAGGAGAGATTGAACAAGGAGATGGTTTTGTCATTTATGGTCAAGCATATATTGAAGATATGACTTCTCAGGAGGATTCCTTACAAGAATTACAAGCATGGGTAGGATATAGCACAGAAAATACAGACCCTTCAACATGGACTGAATGGCTGCCAGCCTACTATAACCAAGGTGTTGGTAATAATGATGAATATGCCATGGATTTAGGAATTAATATACCTGCTGAAGGTGTTTATTATTATGCCACTCGCTTCCAATTCGAAGATCAAGATTTGGTTTATGGTGGATTCAGTGGAACTAATGGCGGTTTCTGGGACGGAGTTAATAATACAAGTGGTATGCTTACTGTATTACCTAACCTTAACACAGATTCCATTGGTTGGGCTAATCTACAATGGCCAGGAGCAGGTAATATAGAGCCTTTGGAAGAGTTTAATGTATATGGTCAAGTATGGATGGAAGACTTAAGTATTCAAGAAGATTCTATAGAGAATTTACAAGCTTGGGTGGGTTATAGTTTAGAAGATACCGACCCTAGTACCTGGACAGAATGGATTCCAGCTTATTATCATGATGGAATTGATGAAAATGATGAGTACCTCGCTAATCTTGGAGCTTTAATGTCGGATGAAGGAACATATTACTATGCAACTCGTTTCCAATATGAAGAACAAGAATTTGTATATGGTGGTTTCTCTGAAGGTGGAGGAGGATTCTGGGATGGAAGTATCAATGCTTCAGGTATCCTAAATGTGACTAGCCTTCCGGTAACCGATATTCTTTGGGCTAACTTACAATGGCCAGGTTCTGGTGAAATTGGCTTAGAAGAAGAGTTTATGGTCTATGGGCAAGCCTATATCGAAGAGCTAACTGGTGGGGCCGATTCATTAATCGATCTGCAAGCTTGGGTTGGTTTCAATATGGAAAACACCAATCCTAATACATGGACCACTTGGGTGCCTGCTTATTATTTAGGAGCTTCAGAAAATAATGACGAATACAGTATGGATTTAGGTGCTTTAATGGACACAGAAGGTGTTTTCTATTATGCTACTCGTTTCCAATACCAAGATCAAGATATGGTTTATGGTGGATTCTCTGAAGCCAATGGTGGTTTCTGGGATGGTATTAATAATTTAAATGGAGTGCTCACGGTTTCCGATAATCCTATAACAGACTCTATTGGCTGGGCTAACCTCCAATGGCCTGGAAATGGAGAAATAGAAGTTGAGGAAAGTTTTATGGTTTATGGTCAAGTTTGGATCGATGGAATTACTTCACAAGAAGATTCTATTTCAGAACTTCAAGCTTGGGTAGGATATAGTTTAGAAAATACCGACCCCAGCACTTGGACTGATTGGATCCCTGCTTATTATCAAATTGGGATGGGTGATAATGATGAATATGCGGCAGACTTAGGAGCATTCATGACTTCTGAAGGAACTTATTATTATAGTACGCGTTTCCAGTATGAAAATCAGGATTATGCATATGGTGGTTTCTCTATGGATGGAGGAGGTTTTTGGAATGGGACCGATTATATAAACGGTGTATTAACAGTTACTGGTTCTGGTTCTTCTTCAAGTATAGATTGGGCTAATCTTCAGTGGCCAGGTTCTGCTGAAATCGCTCCTCTTGACGAATTGTTGGTTTATGGGCAAGTATGGATGGATGGTCTCACCATTCAAGAAGATTCATTAAGTGAATTGAAAGCTTGGGTAGGTTATCACACAGAAAATACAGATCCTTCCACCTGGGATAATTGGATTCTTGCCGACTATTATTTAGGAGTAGATGAAAACGATGAGTATATCTTTGATTTAGGAGCTGAAATGAGTGAAGAAGGCATCTATTATTATGCTTTTAAATATCAGTATGAAGATGAAGATTTCGTTTATGGTGGATATTCTGCCGATGGTGGTGGATTCTGGAATGGAACAGGAAATGTAAATGGAGTATTGACAGTAAGTGATCAAGCAAGTCAGGCCATAGAGTGGGCAAACCTACAATGGCCAGCTCAAGGTGAAATATTCTTAGGCGAAGATTTCGAAATATTTGGACAAGTTTGGATCGATGGATTAACCATTGAAGAAGGAGAATTGGAAGGGCTTCAGGCCTGGGTAGGTTATAGTTTAGTTAATACTGACCCATCCACATGGCAAACTTGGGTCCCTGCTAGTTATCATTCAAATATTGGAGCCAACGATGAATACTTTGCTAATATTGGTCCAGATATTGATAATGCTGCCATTTATTATTATGCTACTCGTTATCAATATCAAGAACAGGACTTTGTTTATGGTGGTTATTCAACCAATGGCGGTGGCTTCTGGGATGGCTCAGAATACCAAAGTGGGATACTAACAGTAAAAAGCTTAACTCCTACATATAGAGTGAATTTCATAGCTACTGATGCGACTCAATTATATTCTAATATTAAGTTTAAAGGTGAAATGACCAACTGGAATAAAGTGGATATGATTCAAACTGGCGATGATTGGTCTTTATCCTTAGAGCTTGAACCAGGAACTTATGAATGGGGAGTGATGGAAGATGATGGAACCCAAGATGGGATTTGGTTGGTCATAGGAGAGCAGCTATTTGTTACTGTTCACGACCAAGGTGTGGTGAGTGGAGATATCTTCTATGAAATCAATTTCACAGCTATAGAAGAATTCACTAGTGGGATGCAAATTTATCCAAATCCAGTTCATAATCAATTGAACATAGATAGGGCTAATGATGCCGAAAACTTGAATTATATTATTCTAGATGCTACAGGAAATAGGGTAGAACAGGGCGTTTTAACCTCCTCAGAAAAATCTATCGACCTAAGTGAATTAGCTAGAGGAGTCTATATATTGCAAATTAGTGATGATATGAATCAAGCTTCTATTAAGATTATCAAGCAATAGCAGTTTTTAGGATAACAAGTAGAAAGACCCAATTATTTAATTCAATAAGAACTAAATATTTGGGTCTTTTTTTATTTGGTCGTGAGAAAAAATCTTAAAATAGTTTAGTTTTAATACAAATGGCAAATTATTTCAAACGTTTGAAATAGTTATTAAAATAAGGCTTGTTTCTCTGTAAGTATCGGAATAACAAGTTACTGTATTTGATATGAGGCTAGTTCGTTTGAATTTTTATTCACAGGCTATTTAAAGACATGACTTTTTTATACATTTGTAGAGCTAGGTGCTGATAAACTGACCTTTAATACTTTACTGCTATTATCACAAAATCAGCTTTTAGTATCGAGTGAATTACAGTATTGATATTGAGGCTATTTCGAGTAAAACTTGGTATGGCTGTTTTTTCCTCTGAATTAATCATTATAACTAATTATACAATAAGTTTTAAATTCAAATTCAACGATATGAAAAAGATTTATACGCTAATTATGATGCTATCGTTTGCATTCATTGCATTTACCAATCAATCACATGCACAGGTATGGGGTCCAGAAGGGGTGAGTATGCCTGGGTCTTGGAATACTTGGGCAAATCCTCCAACTAATGCTTTAGCCCTAGCTAGTGCCACACAGGTTCCTGGTGGACAAGTGGCTTTAAGAACCACCGGGGATGGTGCACAATATCATACTATTATTCATGCAGCTGCTTCAGGAGCAGATGTGGTTGGTGGAACTTATGAGTGGCTGTTTACCAGCGGTGCAACAGGTAGCGAATGGTCAAATAAATGGAATGGAGTAGCTGTCACTATGAATACCATTCAAGATTATAGCTATCAGCATCCTGATAATAATACAATTACTGTACTCAATGATATGTGGTATGCTGCTAATTTTGAGGATATTGGTTATTCAAATAATCGTGCGATTATCATGGCTACTTCTGCTGAACCAGTAGAAATTCTTAGCGTAAGCGAACCTGCTACTGTAATGCCTAACGACCCTGTAAATGTTTCTGTAACTGTGGACAATAGTCTTAGCCCAGAAGAAATGGTTTATATCTGTTATACTACCGATAACTGGGGTACTGCTTCTGCTGTCTTAGCCAGCATGACTGGTACTTCAGGTACAGCTACGATTCCTGGTCAAGTAGTAAATACTGGAGTAAAATATTATGCTTTTACTTCTACTATCTCTAATATCAATGCAGATTTTGGTTTACAAGCTATTGATGTCAATAATAATGGAGGAGTAAATTACTCTTATGACATTGGAACACCTCCTCCTCCAACGGTAGATTGGGCAAACCTACAATGGCCTGGAGATGGAACCATCGATATAGGAACAGATTATAATGTTTATGGTCAGATTTATATTAATGGAGTGACAGACCCTGCAGGACCTGGCGTAGATATCCAAGCATGGGTTGGCTATAGTTTATCTGACACGGATCCTTCAACATGGTCTAATTGGGTTCCTGCAACTTTTAACACAGAAGTAGGTAATAATGATGAATATGTAGTAAACTTAGGGACTTCTATCACTCAACCTGGAAGTTATTATTATGCCACAAGATATCAGTATCAAAACCAAGCCTATGTTTATGGTGGTTTTCAAGGTGGATTCTGGGATGGGACTACCAATGTAAGTGGAACATTGACTGTTAATTCTACAGAAGTTCCTTTGTCAAATTGGTCTTTCCTTTTAATAGGATTCTTGGCCATCGTTTTTGTAGTCATTAAAGTCAGAAAATAAAATACATTTAATATATAATGAGGCTGTTCGGAATATGTAAACTAATCATGTTTTGAGTAGCTTCATTAATTTTTTGCTTATTCCTATCTCTCATACCTATCGAACCATCAATTTAATATAAAATATAACTTTTTAGTTGTGACTAAAAGGTCATGTAAAACATTCAAAATGAAAAACATATACTTTTTCACTTTTATCATTATCTCACTTTTTGTTTTTAATGTAAATAGCTCCAAGGCTCAAATATATGAACCTGAAGGCCTAAATATGCCTGGTGCATGGAATGCTTGGGCAAATCCACCAGTAGATCATCTCTTTTTGGGAAATCCTAATCAAGTAGATGGAGGATTGTTGGTGAAATCCTCTAATGGAATAGCACGATGGAAAACAACTTTCCATGTGGCAGAATCAGGTGCTGATTTAGTAGGAGGAAGCTACGAGTGGCTCTTCACTAGTGGACCAAGTACCAACTATTTTGCCAATAAATGGTCAGCAAATACTGTGTCCATGAATGAGCTTCAGAATTATTCTTATCAAGGTGCTGATAATAATCAAGTGACCTTGACCAACAATAAATGGTATACTGTAGTATGGGAAGATCTAGGCTATATGGATAGTAGAGCTATCTTCATGGAAACCTCCTCTGAACCCACAGCTATTGTTTCAGTGACTGAACCTTCAGATGCTTCAGCCAATGAAATTATTGATGTAAATTTCACTCTACAGTCAAACCCAAATGCCGAAGAACACTATTATCTTCAATATACTACTGATGCTTGGGAAAATATAAATATTATTGATGCTAATGTCACTGGAACCTCTGGTTCTGTGAGTATTCCCGGTCAAGCCGAGAGCTCTGTGGTAGAGTATAATGTTTTTAGTTCAACGGTTTCAGGAATCACTAACGATGGTTTTTTATATGCAATGGAGATAAATGATAATGATGGAGCTGATTTTACATATACTGTAGGTGTTGCACTTCCCGATACCATTGGTTGGGCCAACCTTCAATGGCCGGCAAGTGGTGAAATTCTTCCTGGTGGAGATTATATAGTCTATGGACAAGCTTTCATTTATAATGTAACTAATCAAGCAGATTCTCTTTTAGAATTAAAATCTTGGGTGGGATATAGCACAACAGATAACGACCCTTCTTCTTGGACCAACTGGCTACCTGCCTATTATTTAGGTGGAGTAGGCGAAAATGATGAGTATTCTGTAAATCTTGGTGAGGTGATGAATACACAAGGAACTTATTATTATGCCACTAGATTTCAATATGAAGATCAAGAATATGAATACGGTGGTTATTCTGAATCCGGTGGAGGATTTTGGGATGGAAGTGAATATAATAGTGGAGTATTAACAGTTACTAACGATCCAACACCAGCTGAAATCACATGGGCCAATCTACAATGGCCTGGTTCAGGAGAAATAGCGCCAACACAAGAGTTTTTAGTCTATGGACAGGCTTATATTGAAGGCATTACAGATCAAGAAAATCCTAGCGATGATTTGCAAGTGTGGATTGGTTATCATACGGGCAATACTGATCCTTCAGGCTGGACCAATTGGGTGTCCGCTAGTTATTTTCAAGCTGCAGGAAATAATGATGAATATGTTTTGGACCTAGGTGCTTTAATGAATACTGATGGAGCATACTATTATGCCACTAGGTTTCAATATCTAGATCAGGATTATGTTTATGGTGGATACTCCGAAGATGGCGGAGGCTTTTGGAATGGAGCTGAAAATGTAAATGGTGAACTTACAGTAAACTCATCTTCAGTAGATGAAATAACTTGGGCCAATCTACAATGGCCTGGTGCTGGTGAAATTGAAGTGGAAACCGAATTTTTAGTCTATGGTCAAGCCTATATTGAGGGCATTACTGGTCAAGACGAGCCTTCTTCTGATTTAGAAGTTTGGGTGGGCTATCATGATGATGATACCGACCCTTCAACTTGGACCAACTGGATTGCTGCTGATTACTTCCAAGCTGTTGGAGATAATGATGAATATGTTTTAGACTTAGGTGCATTGATGGATGTGGAAGGGGAGTATTATTATGCCACCAGATTCCAATATCTAGATCAAGCTTTTGTTTATGGTGGATACTCCGAAGATGGAGGAGGTTTCTGGAATGGAACTGAAAATATAAATGGAATGCTCACGGTTACAGAGGCAACGCCTGATGTGATTGGCTGGGCTAATCTTCAGCATCCTGCTACAGGAGAAATTGAGCCTCTAAACGAATTTGTAGTTTATGGACAAGCCTGGATTGAAGGCGTAAGCAACCAAGCAGATTCTTTAATTGATTTAAGAGCTTGGGTAGGTTATAGTTTAGATGATACAGAGCCACAAACCTGGACCAATTGGATTCCGGCCTATTATTTAGGCGCCTCCGGAAATAACGATGAATATTCTGTTGACCTTGGAAGCCTCATGACCGATGAAGGAGTTTATTATTATGCCACACGTTTTCAATATTTCGATCAGGAAATGGTTTATGGTGGTTATTCTGCTACTAATGGTGGTTTCTGGGATGGTGTTGATAATGTCAGTGGTATTTTGACAGTTACCAATACTCCAACTCCTGATACCATAGGCTGGGCTAATATTCAATGGCCTCCTCAGGGAGAAATATTACCTGAAGAAGATTTTACCGTTTATGGGCAGGCATATATTGATGGTATTACTAGTGAATCAGATTCATTAACCGAACTTAAAGCATGGATCGGCATAAGTTCTGATGATAGCAATCCTGAAACATGGAGCGAATGGATTCCTGCTTATTATCAAGGAGAGGATGGCGATAATGATGAATATTCTGCCAATATTGGAATTCTAATGGACGAGATCGGAACTTATTATTATGCCACTCGCTTTCAATACCAAGATCAAGAAATAGTTTTTGGTGGCTATTCTGAAGAGGGTGGAGGATTTTGGGATGGAGCAAGTAATGTAAATGGGATATTAACAGTTACAGAGACTCCTGCACCAGATAGCATTGGTTGGGCCAATTTACAATGGCCTCCAGATGCTTCTATCGAACCTAATTCCGAATTTATAATTTATGGACAAGCCTATATCGATGGAATCACCCAAAGTGAGGATTCTCTTGTAGAGCTTCAAGCTTGGATTGGATATAGTTCAGACGATACTGATCCTTCTTCTTGGACCACTTGGTATCCTGCTTATTATTTGGGCAATGATGGGAATAATGATGAGTATTCAGGAAATATTGGAACATATATTAGCGATGTCGGAACTTATTATTATGCCACTCGCTTTCAATACCAAGATCAAGATTTTGTTTATGGAGGTTTTTCTGATTCCGATGGCGGTTTTTGGGATGGTATAAATAATGTAAATGGAATACTCACTGTTACAGAAGAATTACAAGCATTCCCTGTAAACTTCAATGTTATTGATGCCACACACCTTTATAATAATATCAAGCTAAAAGGAGAAATGACTGCATGGGAAACACAAGCCATGACTCAAGATGGTGAAAATTGGTCTTTAACATTGGATGTTTTTCCTGGAACTTATGAATGGGGAGTATTAGAAGATGATGGTAGCTCCAATGGTATTTGGTTGGTAATTGGTGATAACCTAGTTGTAAATGTTGATAGTGAAGGAGTGGTTTCTGGAGATACTACTTATGTCATTACTTTTGTAGGGACCGAAGCATTAGAATTACAAACTCAGTTTTATCCCAACCCAGTACAGGATTTACTATTCATCCAATCCAACTCCATTACTCCAGTCGATTATCAGATTTTAAATGCTTTAGGAAGTTTGAAAGCTTCTGGTATTTTAGAATCCTCAAAATCGAGTATCGATTGTTCTTCATTAGAAAGTGGAATATATTTTATAAAACTGAATGATTCTCATAATCAGGCCAGTATTAAAATCATCAAACAATAAGCAAAATCAAAAAAATGAAATCGATTAAAAAAATCATACTACCATTGGCCATGGCAGCTTTTTTCATGGCATTTTGTGGCTCAACGGCATTAAAAGCACAGATTTATGCTCCCGAAGGTCTTAATATGCCTGGTTCTTGGGATGATTGGAATAACCCTCCTCAAAATTTAGTCTTGGCGGGATCTTCTCAAACTTCTGGTGGTCTCGTTCAACTTTTAGAATTAGAAACACCCATTTATCAAACCATATTCTCTGTTAGTGATAATGGTGGTGATATTCTGCCTGGCGATCATGAATTTAAATTTACCAGCGGTCCAATTGATAATATTTGGCAAAACCAATGGTCTGATGTGACTGTGGAGTTAAATACCATTCAAGAATTCGTTTATAATGGCGTTGGTGAAAATTCATCTATTTCTTTAAACAATGGGAAATCCTATGTGATGAACTATAAAAATACGGGTTACGAAAATACCTCTGTCATTTTTATGGAGTTAAGTGCAATGCCCGTTTCTATTCTTAATGTGGCTCAATCACCTATGTTGCCTAATTCTTCTGATGTGGTGAGTGTTTTTGTTGATTTGAGTGATGCGCCTTCTACTGAAGAAAAATTCTATATTCATTATTCTAGCAATGGCTGGACAAGCTCAGATTATATTGAAATGACGCCTTCTGGTACTCAGCTATTGGCCGAGATTCCTTCTTTTGAAGATGGCGTGGAAGTGGAGTATGATATCTTCTCCACTATTTCTACTAATCCAAATACCAATAGAGATTTAATGACCATTCATTTTGATAATAATAGCGGAAATCATTATTCTTATGAAGTGGGTGAAGAATTAAGCTGTGGTTCTTCTTTAAGCTTGATTGGTACTGACCCTGCTTTCCCTATGACTGAAACTTCATTGCTGATTACCTTTAATGCAGAATTGGGAAATGCTGGATTGGCTGGCTATGAAGGAGATATTTATGTCCATACTGGAGTTATTACCAATTTAAGTACCAGCCAAAGCGATTGGAAATATGTGAAAACTGCTTGGGGTGAAAATACACCCGAAACTAGATTAACTCGTTTAGATGCTGACCTTTACGAATTGAGTATTTCTAATGCAAGAGCTTATTATGAAGTTCCTCAAGGTGAGGATATTCTAGAACTAGCACTCGTATTCAGAAGTGATGAACCTGTTGGAGATAATTATCTAGAAGGAAAAACAGCAGATAATCAGGATATTTTTGTGACCATATACATGGATGAGTTGAATGTGAAAATCACTTATCCATCTTCCAATTCCCCATTAGTTAGTCCGAATACTTTAGTCCCTGTTTGTGTATCCGCCATTCAATCTCAACAAATCGAATTATTTTTAGGGGACAGTTTAATGAATACCACTACAGATGAGTCCATCGTATTTGGTTTAAATACTGCCAATTTAAGCAGCGGTTCGCATTGGTTAATTGCGAAGGCAAGTACAGGAAAAGAAGAAGTATTGGATTCTGTAATGATATTTCTGAGAGGAAATCAAGTGATTGAAGAAGTACCAGAAGGCATGCAAGCTGGTATTAATTATTTAGATGATAATTCGGTAACTTTAGTTTTACACGATCCTTCTAAAGCAAAAGACTTTGCCTTCGTGATAGGAGATTTCAATAATTGGAGTATCGATGAGGATTCTTATATGAAACGTAATACCAATGGTGATTATTACTGGATAACCATAGAAGGATTAACAGCAGGTGAAGAATATGCTTATCAGTATTATATCGATGGGGAACTCACTTTGGCCGATGCCTATTGCGAAAAGATTCTAGACCCATGGAACGATAAATATATTCCAGAAACTACTTATCCTAATTTAAAAGCTTATCCCGCCGGAAAAACCACAGGAATGGTGAGTGTTTTAGAAACGGGCCAAGAAGCTTATGACTGGAATATTGAAAATTTCACACCAGTAGCTATCAACGAAACCCAGTCCAATTTAATCATCTATGAATTATTAATTAGAGATTTTGTGGGAGATCAGAGGATCGCTTCGGTAATGGATTCTCTCGATTATTTAAAGAATTTAGGGGTAACCGCTATTGAGTTGATGCCAGTACAAGAGTTTGAGGGTAATGACAGTTGGGGTTATAATCCAGCTTTCTATTTTGCGCCTGATAAAGCCTACGGAACTAAAAATGATTATAAAGCCTTTATAGATGCATGCCACCAAAGAGGTATTGCCGTCATTCTCGATGTGGTTTATAATCATAGTTTTGGTCAATCGCCTTTGGTATTGATGTATTGGGATGGCGCTAATAATATGCCAGCCACCAATAATGCTTATTATAATCAGTCACCAACCCATCCCTATAGCCCAGGCTACGATTTCAATCATGAAAGCTATCATACCCAAGATTTTGTAAAACGCTCTTTGCAATTCTGGATGGAAGAATATAAAATAGATGGTTTCCGTTTCGACCTTTCCAAAGGATTCACCCAGAACTATACCGGTGACGATGTGGCTTCTTGGAACCAATACGATGGAGGCAGAATCTACAGGCTGACCGATTATTATAATTTCATTAAATCTGTAGATCCTGATACCTATGTGATATTAGAGCATCTTTCGGATAATGACGAGCAAAAGGAATTAGCCAATTCGGGTATGTTGCTTTGGGGAGTGATGACATCGGAGTTTAAACAAGTGAGCATGGGCTGGGAGTCTAGCTCCAATTACGACTGGGCCTATTATTCTGACCGTGGCTTCACTTATCCCAATTTAATACCATTTATGGAAAGCCACGATGAGGAGCGCTTGATGTATGAAAACCTCACCTATGGAAACGAATATGGCGATTATTCAGTGAAGGATTTATCCACAGCCTTAAATCGTCAGCAGGGGATGGCCATGTTATACTATATGGTTCCTGGGCCAAAGATGATTTGGCAATTTGGAGAGTTGGGCTACGATTATAGTATCAACCATTGTCCTGATGGTAGTGTGAGTGAAGACTGTAGAACCAGCCAAAAACCCATAGAATGGGAATATTTCAATGAGATCAATCGACAAGAAGTTTATCAGAGCTATGCCGCCATGGCCAAGCTCAAAACCTCTCAAGAAGCCTTTATATATGGTGAATATGGTAAAGATCTAAATGGAATGATTAAACGAGCTTGGCTCACCCATTCCAGTTTGAATATCTGTGCAGGCTTTAATATGGATGTGACTACACAAAATGCCACTCCAGGTTTCCATCACGATGGCACATGGTATAATTATTTCACTGGGGAAAGCATAGAAGTGAGCGGAGGCTATAGTATGGATTTAGCAGCAGGTGAGTTTTACTTGTTTACTGACCAAAACCTAGGGAAACCCTATGTATCCTTAACCATGAAGGTACTCAGAGAAGAGGATAATACTCCAATTGCTCAAGCTTCTGTTTCCTTAGAAGGATTTGGAAGCACTATAAGCAATGCACAGGGAGAAGCTTATTTTCTACCCTCCTCCAATCAAAATTATGATTATCAGGTGCAGTCTGGAAATCAAACAGCCAGCGCTAGTATTACTATAGGAGAGTCTGATAAAATTGAGACTATCTATTTAAAAAACGTAGATGCTTTAGCGGAATTAGGGGAGAATAGCATTGCGGTTTATCCCAATCCAACAAACGATTATTTTATGATTGAAAATGGCCAAGATTTCCAATTACAAATCTATTCTTTAGAAGGACAATTGCTTTTGGAAAAATCAAATTTGAATAGCATGGAAAGTATCAATTTGAAAAAATGGCCCGCAGGCACCTACTTGCTTTATTTTAAGAATGATGTGAGCTTTTATAGCCAGAAATTAATTAAAAAATAAATTTTTTTCCTATATTTGGGGATTGAATTGTGTAACATTTAAAATTTAATATATCATGAAGAGAATATTTACTTTATTGTATTTTGTATGTTTAGGATCGCTATTAAGTGCTCAAGTAGTTTATGACTTGCAAGATCCTACTTATTATACCCAATTTGCTGATGGAGGTGGTGTTTATACTAATGGTAGCGAGTTAGGTATGTGGGCAAATAATAGTAATGAACAAATGGTTGTCTGGCGAGAATTGCAAACGGCAGGTGATAATTCCGGTTCATCAAGAATTTTACAAGTTGGTGATGTTTTTACTATTTCGGTTTATCTTGGAAATACTAATGGAAATATTGGCTTTTCTCTTAATTCATCTCCTAGTTCAATGACTTCTTGGAATGATAGGCATAATAATAGTAGGTTTTATGTTCAAGCAGATGGAGTAAGTGGTTCTTGGTATGTTAATACAGCTGGAGGTAATAAATCGTTGGATTATAGTGTTAGTTCTACAGGAAGAACATATGTATTTACAATTTATATAACTTCCGAAACTACTTTTGATGTTCAACTTGATGTTGATGGAACAACCAAAAGACTATTTAATCAGACTATGAACGGGACTGCAGGTACAAATATCACTCATTTTGCAATGTATTTAAATGATGATCGTGGTGATGTATATTGGAAACAATTAACATCACATAATGCTACTCAATCAGTAAAATTAGGTTATTATTTGGGAGCTTCTGAGACATTTACACCTGGGTTAATAAAAGATGGCTTAGTGTCAAATAGTAATTCAACTTCATCAGTTAATAATATTATTGTAGGAGGTATTTCTGGAACAAAAGTAGTTTTAGCAGAGAATAATACCTATACAGGAACAACAACTATTAATTCTGATGCAACTTTAGAACTTCAAGGAAGTCTGGTTAATTCCGATATTACAGTTAAAAATGGTGCTATGCTCTTAGTTTCTGGAGCAGATGTTAGTGTTAAAAGTATAACCGTTGAATCTGGTGGTGATTTAGTTGTTATGCCTGGTGGTGGATTAACAGTAACAGGAAATCTAGTAAATGATGGAGAATTGATATTAGCGAGTATTGGATATGATGGTAAATTAGCTTCACCAACAGGCTCTTTAATCGTAGATGGAACTATTTCTGGTAGTGGAAGTCAATTTATTGAATTAGACATTGACCAATATTCTAGTTCTGAAGATGGTTGGCATTATTTGGCTTCACCTATCGATAATTTTACAGTATTAGGTTCTGATTTTGCTCCTGGAGCCGATGATGATTTATATTATTATGATGAGTCAATTGATAATTGGATCAATTGGAAAGCAGGAGAAGGAAGTACTAATCCTGGATTTGACTTGGAAAAGGAAAAGGGATACTTATGTTCATACTCTAATTCAGAGACTAAAATATTTGACGGTACTATTAATAATTCTAATGTAGATATCAGTGGCCTGACAAATACTGGTGGAGGTGTTACAGAAGATGGATGGAATTTAATTGGAAATCCGTTTACTTCTTCTGTCGCTTGGAATAATGGAAGTTGGGATTTGTCCAATGTTGCAGCAACTGCAAAAGTATGGATTGGTGGTGGAAATTGGGATGATATCGCATCCTCAGGAATTATTCCAGCCATGAATGGGTTTATGGTACAAGTAACTTCAGGTACAGGTAGCCTGACGGTCCCTGCTAATGCTAGGACACATGATGCTACACCATGGTATAAAAGCAATGATGAAGTTTTGAAATTTAAAATATCAGGTGGTACTAATTCATTATATGATTATACAAGAGTAAAATTTAATACAGATGCTTCTGAAAATTACGATTCACAATTCGATTCTCATAAATTATATGGAATGGCTGCTGCACCACAATTATTCACAAGAATAGGAGAGGAAGTATTCTCAACTAATACTTTTGCAGATTCACAAGAAAACAGAACGGTAAATCTAGATTTTATTCCTGGAACAGATGGTGAATATACCATCGAGTTTGTAGAGAATACTATTCCTCAAAAAACAACAATCACTTTAGAAGATTTAGTAACAAATCAAGTAATTGATGTTTATGCAAACGAAAGCTATACTTTTAATGCAGAAGTAGGAGATGAGCAAGCTCGTTTTAAATTACATTTCGGAGCAACAGGAATAAACGAACTAGCCAAAGATAATCTCCAAGCATACATATCAGGTCAAAACCTATATATTTTAGGGGAGTCTGGAAAAGCGCAATTAGAGGTCTTCGATATTCAAGGGAAGCAATTGGTAAGTGAGCAAATTGTGTTGGACGAGAATTATAAAAAAGCATTATCTTTGCCATCAGGCATTTATGTGGTTCGTGTTCAGAATAGCGAATTTGTGAAGTCTAATAAAGTAATCATCAAATAAAGGAGAACTAAACATGAAAAAATTAGCAATAAAAACTTTAATGGTATTTAGTTTCAGTTTAATTTCTTTAGGCCTCTTCGCCGACCCTCCAGGTATGCCCGGTGGTCATGGTACTGACGGTGACGCTCCTCCAGGTGGTGGTGCTCCCATAGGTGCAGGAATTGGCATTATGGTAGCCCTTGGTGCTGCTTATGGTGGTTTCCGCATGAAGAATAATGAAGAATAGAAAATACATATATAATATGATACAAGCCCTTCCAATTTTGGAGGGGCTTTTTTTGTGAAAAAACAAAACCACTAATGCTTTGATAAAAATGTTGAACAAAACAAGTTACATTAAAAATTATGGGAAGCAATGGTTTTTAGCCTTTTCATAGTTACAATGCTATTAAGCATTAATAAACTTAGAAATTAGGCGGGGTGGCTTTTCCCAAACACGACGAAGTGTAATCGGTGAATTATAGAATGTTAGATTTTTTATCTGTTGCTAGTTTGTTTTATTTGCCAGATGGAGCTTCGCAAGACTAAATGGCTATTTAGTCTTACTTCGGTTCAGCCAAGGGCTTGTGCTGACCGAAGCGTCAGTGCTTTAGCTTTTAAAATAATGATATTGGAGGTGATTGAAATAAAACCGACTGCTTTGGTTCTGATAAATATGTACAGTCAACAGGTCATTAGTTTTCTACTTTGCTAGAAAAATCAATATTCTAGAAGAGGCGGGTAGGCAATTGTTTGGGAAGTTTCTGTTTCCTTACTGACAGGTAGTCGTCAGTATGGCTTTTTGCTTACTTTTTTCCACAAAAAAGTATGATCCAGTATTATTTTCTTAAAAGGGTGTCAAAATCTACTATTGGATAGGTTTAATCCCAGTTGTAATACGATATTGAAACGGCTATAATTTCAATCTACACTCGATATTATGCCTAATGAAGCGAAACATCAATTCATATTTACTATTCCTAAATCCGAACTCTAAATTCTGATTCTCCCCATAAAAATTAACATGAGCCATTAAAACCACTAGTGCTTTAATTACAATGTTGTACTAAACAAGTTTAATATAAAGAAAGATTCTTCACTTCATTGCATTACATTCAAAATGACAGCACATTAGAATACATCAGAGAGAAGGAAGGGGTTTGCTAAAATAGTCGTCATTCCGATGCGTAGTGAGGAATCTTTAATAATTATTTAGGACGCTAATGCTTTGATAATTAAAAATTATAACATTAGTTTAACTGTCTGTCTATTTTCTAAACTCATATTTTTACACTTATAAAAATTACAACTAATTTACTTTAACAAAAACCTATTTATATGAGAAAATTTACTTTATTACTTTTATCTTTTACTTTGGTAGCTATGGTATCAGCTCAGATTAAAACATCAGTTTTAGGAGTTGGATCAGTGTTTGTAAACAACACCAAAGAAGTTGCACTCTATGATCAATTAGCTCCTTGGGTAACTGCAGTTGCCTCGCAGCAATTTCCTGATATTGGAGACAGTCGTTTGCAAGCAGCTGATGACTTTACAGTTCCATCAGGACCTGGATGGGATGTTTCGCGGGTCGAGATTTTAGCTACACCATCTATAGCCGTTCCATCTTTTCCGGATGTGACTTTTATTATTGAAATATATGAAAATGATGGCGGACTTCCAGCTGCAGTGCCTTTTGCTGTAGCAGATAATTTATCTTTTACAGAAAGTGCAGGAGTATATTCAATCACTTTAAATAGCCCAATGTATTTGCCTGCGGGTGATTATTGGATTAGTGTGATGCCAAATATGGCTTTTGGTTTATATGGACAACTTTTTTGGGGATTTGCTGATGGAACACAAATTGGAAACGAATTGCATGTTCAAGACCCAGATGGTTTGACAGGTGGTACTTATCCACCAACATGGGGAGCTGGAAGTACTGTTTGGCCTATTTATTCAGCTTATAATTCTTCATTTGCTATTTATGGAGAAGATGCTTCTCCAAGTGTCCCTCTTAATAATTGGGCCTTGATTATTGGTGGAATGCTAATTATTGGCTTTACTTTAGTGAGAGTGAAAATGATAAATTAGAATGATTGAAATTGAAATACTGTTGATGAGCCCTTCCAATTTTGGAGGGGCTTTTTATTTTTAACACCATTTCATATTTTACTATATTTAATACTAATATGGATTTAAATCTATCGGTTTACCGCGTAGCGGTTAAGGCTTTGTATAAAACTTAGCACATGTTTTTTTTCTTCCCCGTAGGGGATACACTTTGATTTAAGCCTAGAAATGATAGTATATGTAAGACATTTGAGCCTTTAGCCATTTTGGTTTACCTTTTGTAAATACCGATACATTATTAATGTGGCTTTAAGATTGAAAGGAACTTAAGATACATTTTGATTAGCCATCAGTATTTACCTATTTCCAAGGAACAAAGTGCCGCTCTTTTTATAAAATTGGGATACTAATAATAAACTTTAGGTACAGAGAACCGTTCTATTTAACAATAGATCTAAGGAAAGCAAATCACAGCCCACAATAAAAAGCGAAATTCCATTAGAATTTCGCTTTTTTAAACAGGAATAAATCCTGAATCTTATTTTCAATAGAATACTATTTCAAAGCATTCAATAATTTGCTACCTAATAGTTTACCACCTTTTTTCTCCACATAATTTACAATAACTGGAGTAAACAAAGCTACTTTGTCGGCGCCTATTCCTAATTTATCAAATTGAGCTTGAACCTTAGGCATTCCTGTTAAGGTGGTCGCTGCAGCGCTTAACGTACTGCTTCCTCCTGTTAATGAAGGCACTGCGTCTAAATAGCCTTGTATATCTGGTACGGCATTGGCAACTTCTTTAAAGTCACCAGCATTCATTTTTCCTTCTGCCATTTCGAATAATGCACCTGCACCACCCATGGCTTGTTCCTTGTTAACACCAGTCTCCGACATGATATTTTCTACTAGGTTTCCAGCGTCTTTTGTCTTTGAAGCTAAATCAAATTGTGCAAAACTGCCCATGGTAAAAATAGATACAAATAATAAGCTTAGTAAAATTCCTTTTTTCATTTGTTTTTAGTTTTTGTTAATTTTAGAGTTGCAAATATACTGCAAATAAGGCTTTTAGAATAGTTAAAATCTTGCAAATAGAAATCTAATCGTTTTATGAAAAATCATAACTTTACACAAATTATAAACACATGGATTCATTAATAAAGCTCCCAAATATTGGTAAAATATTAGCTCAAAAGCTCCATCATGTAGAAGTGAATACAGCTGGAGATTTAATAGCTTTAGGCAGTGAAAATGCAATCATAAAAATAGCAGCAATTGATAGTGAAGGGGTATGTATTAATATGTTGTATGCTATTGAAGGGGCTATACAAAATATTCGTTGGCATGATTTACCCAGAGAGAGAAAGAAAGATTTAAAGTTATTTTTTCAAACCTTGAATAAAAGTTAATATCATAAATAATGGAATTATCTGATGGAATAGTCACACTTAGGGAATTTAGAGAAGAGGATGCTACTGTCATTACTCCTATAGCTAATAATGCTAAAATTGCGAGTAATCTCCGCGATGGTTTTCCTCATCCTTATACCAAAGAGGATGCCTCAATGTTTATAAAAAATGCACAAAAAAGGATTCCTCAAAGTATTTTTGCCATCGAATTTGAGGGGCATTATATTGGAAACATTGGTTTGCATCAAGGGCAAGATGTTTATAGAAAATCAGCTGAAATTGGCTATTTCATTGGTGAATCCTATTGGGGAATGGGTTTGACAACTAGAGCAGTAACATTAATTACTGATTATGGCTTCAGTATCTTAAACCTCATTAGAATTGACACTGGCATCTACGATCATAATAAAGCTTCTATGCGTGTATTAGAAAAATGTGGCTACCATAAAGAAGCTATTTTTGAGAAAGCTATTTTTAAAAATGGTAAAATCATAGATGAACATCGGTATGCAATAATAAACCCCAATTTATAGGTCTATTTCCTTATCAATCTTAGGTAAATAATTATACCTCAAGGTTTCATTATTTCTAATATATTTGCCTTTCAACACACATCAATTAATCATTATACTATGAAACGAGTATTATCATTATTTCTGCTAAGTATTATCATCATGCCATTATGGGCTGCTTGGCTAAATAAAGTTCCAGTAACTATTAACCAAGCCGACGGAACTACAATCACTGCTTTTGCCACAGGCGATGAATTTTATAACTGGATACACGATGAACAAGGTTATACCCTTTTATTAGATGAGGAGGGCTATTTAGCTTATGCCATTTTGCAAGGTGATGAATTGGTAGCCAGTAGTTTTAGAGTTGGACAAGTGGAGCCTAGCCAGGTAGGATTAAATCCTGGAATCAATATTCCCTCTAGTAAAATGGAGAAAATTAGATTATCTTTTCTTGCCCAAACGAAAGAAATGGAGCAAAAGGCTGGTATGATAAAATCTATAGCTGATGCCGAAGGAAATTTGAATAATCTGGTGGTTTATATCAGATTTGCAGATCAAAGTGATTTCAATATTGACACTTCTCTATATTTGAATATGTTCAATAATAATGAAGAAGACTATAATAGTATGTTCAATTATTTTCAGATGGTGAGCTATGGCAGCTTGTTTTTAACATCAACTGCATATCCTATTCCAGAAGATAATATGGTAATTAGTTATGTGGACGAGCACAATAGAAATTATTATGAGCCCTATCATGCTGTAAACAATCCAGAAGGTTATTCAGATGGTCAAAGGTCAGAAAGAGAGTTTCTGTTATTGAAGAATGCAGTAGAATATATTGCTGATGAAGTGCCAGAAGATTTAGATTTGGATTATAATAATGATAATAGAGTGGACAATGTTTGTTTTATTGTAAAGGGTGGACCAGGAGCTTGGGCTGATTTATTATGGCCTCACCGTTGGTCATTATATGGCGAAGATGCTTATATCAATGGAAAACAAGTTTGGGATTTTAATTTCCAGTTGGAGTCTAGTCTTAATGCCAGTGGAGTAGGTGTTCTTTGTCATGAAATGTATCATTCCCTTGGTGCCCCTGATTTGTATCATTATAACCAAGATAACTTTACCCCAGTAGGTCGCTGGGATGTGATGGAGCAAAATCAAAACCCTCCACAATCTATGGGTGCGTATATGAAACATATTTATGGCGGTTGGATTGATGAGATTCCAGAAATCACTGAATCTGGATATTATACTTTAAACTCTTTAGATCAAGCTGAGAATAATGTTTTTAAAATAGCCTCCCCAAATCACAATTGGCAATACTTTGTATTGGAGTATAGAAAAAAAGAAGGAACCTTTGAATCTCAGCTTCCAGGAAGTGGACTGCTGGTTTATCGTATTGATGGTAGCATGGAAGGACAAGGAAATGCAAGTGGCCCTCCAGATGAAGTATATCTATATAGAAAAGGGGGAACACCAACAGTAAATGGATCTACTGGTCAAGCTCATTTAAGCCTTGAAACCGATAGAACTGCTTTAACCAATGAAACCGATCCTAGACTATTTTTAACTAATAATGATTTCGGAGGAATTGAAATCACCGAGGTATCTTCTGCAGGGGAAACCATCAGCTTTTTTGTGAATATGCCAGGTGAACCCTTAGCTAATTTTGAAGCGGATGCTACCATTATCTGTCCAAATCAGGTCGTAACCTTTAGTGATAAATCTGCTGGATTACCTGAGGATTATCAATGGAATTTTACACCTGATGATGTTGCTTTTATGGACGGCACAGATGCTAATTCTTCAAGTCCTAAAGTGGTTTTTAATAGCGAGCAGAATTACTCCGTGTCTTTGAGTATAGATAATGAATATGGAAATTCTGATGTGACTAAAAACGATTATATTCAATTTACCAGCGCAGAATTGCCTTTTATGGCGCAATTTGAGGAGGGCAATTTAAATTCAAAATCCTTTTATGTTTTAAATCCTGATGGACAAATAGGCTGGAAAACCATGCCTGTTAATGGTAACGGAAGTGCCTTGGCTGCCGGAATGCAAATTAGAAAAAACTATACCGTAGGTGATAGAGATGGTTTGGTGACTCCTCCCTTTGATTTTACTTCTTATTCAAATATGGATTTACAATTTGAATATGCTTATGCCAAATATATGCAGAACTTTTCCGATTCTTTGATTGTTTATGTTTCAGTAGATTGTGGAGCTTCTTGGGAAAGAATCTTTGAAGGTGGTGATGATGGAACAGGAAGCTTTTCCACTGCCCCAAGAATAGAGGAGGAGTTTATTCCTGCATTATCCGATGATTGGTGTGGTCATGGCTATGGAGCCGAATGCTTAACCTTAAATTTAAATGCCTACTTGGGTTTTGAGAGTGTACGAGTGATGTTTGAGACCTACAGTCAGTTAGGAAATAATTTATATCTAGATAATATTGTTATTGCTCCCAATGTTGGATTGGAAGAGAATTTGATTGAAGATGAAATGGTGATTTCGCCAAACCCAGCAAATCATCAAATAAGGCTAGAAAATATCTCTAATATTCACAGCTTGCAAGTATTTGATATTTATGGTAGACTTATATGGGAATTAAACGATTCTATTAAAGATAATTCTGTAGATCTAGATATCTCAAAATGGAATTCTGGAGTTTATATCATTAAACTCGATGGAAAAACGACTCGTAAGTTTGTAAAAGAATAAGTGGAGATAAATAATATAGAAAAGCCAGCTCTATGCTGGCTTTTTTTATGCTATCAATTTTTTCCAAACTTCTATTAGCTTTATAGAGGTTTCCGATTCGGGGGCAAATTCTATAATGCTTTGTTCCTGAACCATGGCTTCTGTAAATTGCTCGTCAAACTTTATTTGCGCCATTAATTCTATGTTCTCTTGGGTTAAATACTCCTTTAGCTCCTTCGATTTTTCTATATTGATATCATATTTATTAATGATAGCTTTCATAGGAATCTTAAAATCTCTAACAAGTGAGATTAGTCTTTTAATGTCATGAATGCCAGAATTACTAGGTTCTATGACGAGAAGAACAAGATGTGTTGCTGAAAGTGATGAAATTACAGGGCAGCCGATTCCTGGAGGGCCATCATTGAGGATGATGTTATTTTTGTGCTTTTTTGCTAATTCTTTGGCTTGTTTTCTAACATGACTAACTAGTTTTCCAGAGTTTTCTTCTCCAGCTCCCATGTGGGCATGCACCATTTTCCCAAACCTAGTTTCAGAAATACACCAAAAATTATTGATGCTTCGGCTCGACTTGATGGCATTACTTGGACATACTCTTTCACATAATCTACATCCTTCGCATTGAAATGGATTGACTTGATAATGATTTTCTTCATTAATATGAATAGCATCGAAGCGACAATATTCTTTACATAATCCACAATTACTACAGATTTCAGTATTGATTTCTGCTAGCCAGGCTCCTTCAAATATTTCTTTATTAATAATATTGGGATTCAGAATCAAATGTAAATCGGAAGCATCTACATCACAATCACAAAATACTGTGTTTTGAGCTAATGAAGCCAAAGCTGCTGTAACGCTGGTCTTTCCAGTGCCTCCTTTGCCGCTAAGTATGGTGATTTCAGTCATGTTGATTCATTTTGTTGATGAGTTTAATGCTCAAATTAGAGAGAATGTCTTCGAATTCATGTGAACCTTTCTTTAGCAGTTCTCCTTTTGAATACTGTGATGCAAAGGTTTTTGAGAAGGGTATTTCCGCTAATAGTTCTATGTTTTTTTCCTTGATATATTGATGGGTTTTATCAAATCCAAGGCCTGCTTTATTAACGATGATACCAAAAGGAATATCCAACTCTTTTACCAATTCCACCGTTAGTTTTAAATCGTGTAAACCAAAAGGAGTGGGTTCTGTTACCAAAACTATATAGTCGGATTCACTTATGGTTTCTACCACCGGACAGCTGGTTCCAGGAGGAGCATCATATATAATGATAGAAGAATTTTGAGGAGTCAGCTTTTTTAGGCTTCTGATTAAGCTAGTTTGCATGGGTGACCCAATTTTTAATAGCCCTTCTATAAGATAGTTTTGGGCTTCTATGTGATAGGTTTTCATTTTACCTAATTCAGAGTCAGTTTCAAAAATAGCTTGGTCTTGACAGACATAGAGACAAGCTCCACAAGAATGACAAAGGCTGGGATCTATTTTAGTGTATTCAACTGGTGGAATAACAGTAATCGCATTAAATTCACAATATTCAATACATTTCTGGCAATAAGTACAATTTTCCGAGTTGATATTGGCAACTTGCTGATTGATGATCTCAGTACTTATGATTTTTGCATCTGGAAAAAACAAACCATCATTGGGTTCTTCTACATCGCAATCTACTAAAAAACTAGGGTGTACTCTACCAAGAGCGTGAAAAAGCTGAACCGAGATACTCGTTTTTCCCGTTCCTCCTTTTCCGCTGGCCACAGCTATTTTAAAAGGCATAATATGTTGTATTAGCTATTCTAATATGAAGCTTTCACAAGGTTTCTACTAAAAGTCTAAGTCTTTATTTCAACAATATCTTATGGTGTTTATTGATTTTTACTTTTCTTATGTTAGTAGTGACTTTTTGTTAAGTTTCGAAATCAAAATAATGTAATTAGTCTTCTGCAGAAGCGTCATCGTAGCGGAAGCGATGATGCTTTTTTTGACCTTTTCCACGGCCTAATCCGTTTCTTTTTCCAAATACCTTGGATATTTTTTCATTTTCAAGTTCCCAATCTTCATCTGAAGTTTTAGGCTTTCTATCTTTGGGATTGCATTTTCCCATTCTTTTACCACTTTGGTTACCATCACCAAATGGTGGCCCTTGTCTGTTAAAACCAGGCATAATGTTTGTTTTTAAATGAATTATGAAATTAACTTTATAATTTCTGCAATGGTGATTTCATCATTTTCAAAAATGACCATTTGAATTTTAAACTTCTCTAATAACTCTTTTGCTTTTGGTCCAAAGTCACCAGAAATAACCTTTTGTGCTCCTAAGGCTATCATTTTTTCTGCGGCTTTAGTTCCAGCACCACCTTGAGCCTCCGCAAATTCATTCTTGTGAAACTCTATTTGCATAGTTTCTGAGTCGAATAAGCAAAAATAAGCGCCTCTTCCAAATCTTAAATCAAATGTTGATTCCTCCTGATTTTCTTTTGCTGTAATTACTGTCTTCATCTTTTATTTTTCTGGGTTAATGGATTGGAAATTCTCTGATTGACATAGAGGGCAATGAAACTGATCTGCTTGAGGTGGTAAGGAGAACTTGGAATGGCATTTTTTGCATTGATACCAGTCTTTATCTAAAACAGCATGGCCATAGACTGTGATGATTTCTCTTGTTTCAGTAAGGGCAATAGCTATTTTTTGTCTTGCTGATGCATAAATCCTTGCAAAAGTAGGACGTGATACTCCCATTATCTTTGAAGCCTCCAATTGACTTAAAGAATCATAATCAGCTAGTTTAATAGCTTCATATTCCTCGTAATATAGTTCAACTGGGATTTTGCTCGATTTCTTATTTCCATAAGGTTTATAGCCTCTGAAACTAGGTGGAGCAACAACTTTTCTTAGTCTTCTTCGTCTTGGCATATGATAATTTCTTTTGCAAATATAATGAGAATAATCTCATTATAAACATTTGAGTCATCTATTTTTTCTAAAGACAGCTGTAGAAAAAATAGGAACACTCAAATATATTAATTATTCGGAAATAAAAGGAATTGAAGTACCTGAATTAATAAGTAAAATGGTTTAGAGGATAAGATAAAGAATACTTAGCAATAAATGGGTTTTGAAATGTAGGGTCTACAATTTGTCGGTTCATTGGCTGATGTCAATAGCCAATGAAGGTCTTTTTTGGCTAAAGGCATTAAATATGATTTTTTTTACCCAAAGATTTCATAAAAGAAATGCTGAATTAAATCAGGTTTTAAGGCGATAGTGAAAACGAAACCAAATACCCCGCCCCAGAAATGGGCATCATGCCCCACATTATCTTGGGCTTTTTTATCCATATAAATAGAGTAAACCAAATATAAAACTCCGAATACAATTGCTGGAATACCTATAGGAATCAGAAATAAATATATTTTACCCATGGGGTTGAAAAGAATGGAAGAAAATAAAATAGCAGATACTGCACCACTGGCACCAACTGCATTATAATATGGATTGTCTTTATGTTTACCAAAGGAGGATGCATTAGCCACCAACAATCCTCCTATATACAGAACCAGGTAAAAAAAGATGGCTTTCCCAGGAAAAACTACTTGAAAATATTGAACCACAATGGAGCCAAATGACCAGAGAACAAACATATTAATACCTAAATGCATCCAATCTGCATGTATTAAACCATAGCTTCCTAGTCTCCAATATTCCTTATTGTTTTTAATAATATAGGGATTGAATTTTAGTTTTGCAAAAAGCTCAGGTCGGTTCCAAGCTAACATAGAAACTAATACCGTTACGGCAATAATAGCGTAATTGATGATCATTTTTCAGAGTTCTATAATGCATTGCAAATAATTGATTCTTGAGTATTGCAAATCAATTATCAATTATCCACATTTTACATCAATTTTTATTTTCTTGTTCCAGTTTCTACTTTCCCTTTTTCGTAATCAAATTCGCTACCGCCCATACTGTGAGGAATCATATACATGGCAAATAATACCATAAATGCAATAATTGGGAATAATCTGTTGGCAGGTCGTTTTAATAAGATTAAATAGGCAATAAACCAGAATCCCCAGCCAAAGATGGTTTTGTTATCTGTCCAGTCTCCACCATAAGGCCACCCTGTCCAAAAATCTCCAAAGGCCATCCATTGTACAATCGGCCCTAGGATAAGTCCGCCAACTGTTAATGAAATTAGGGTGTTTCTAGCGTATTTTCTAGTTCTGTCACCTTTAAAAAAAGCTTCTAATCCAGTTCTAAGGCTAAATAGCATGGCCATAAACATAAAGAAGATATGAGGGATTAAAATATATGAAGCCACTTCTCCTTTAAACCTGATCACAACAGGTTCTTCGTTAATGATGTATTCATCATTCCCATCAATAAGCTTAACCAGATATTCTAGTTTACCAGCTGGAGGCTGCTGTGGAAGTTTTGCAATTCCAGATTCTCCATCTCTTAGCATAGGAACGGAAGTCCAATCCTCATCCATTTTAAATCTTTTATATTCAACCACGCCTTTCACATTCTCAGGGAAATCCAATTTGATTTCAGCATCACTTTCACCTCCATGAGAGCGGAGGAGCTTAAAGGAATAAGATTCACCTTTCATAGAGATGGTTACTCTTTTAGGATGAGTAGGGCCTGTTAATCGTTGGTAGATAGCAGTTGAAACAGTAAAAATAACTGCGAATATCCAAAGTAAAATTGAATTGGTTTTGCTGACCATAGTATTAGGTTTTTGTTTGATGTACAAATATATGTTTTTGTTTTATTTCTTCATTAATCTTTAGTAAAACGAATCTTATGAAGTATTTTACACTTCACACTTCACACTTCCTACTCCAAGCTTCATACCTCAGGCCTCTTTTTTACCACCCACATAGGTCCTCCAGCATCAAGTTCTATACGACCCACTCGCCTTCGGTATTCACTTTTTCAAGCTTGACGGTTTCAAGGGTATTAATTTTGCTTTCATCGAAAGGAGCAGAAATAGGAACGTAATTTTCTGTTAGACCATTCATTTTTCCATTTCTATGTGCACCTTCCCATAATACGATATGTTCGGTATCGGCATTGATTCTATAGAAATCTCTTTTCTTTTGCTCACCAAGGGCATGAAGTCTCTTGCTTCTATCTTTCTTGTCGGCTGGTTTTACTTTGGCCTCCATTTGAGATGCTTTTGCCTCGGGGCGGTCGCTATAAGTAAACACATGTAGATAGGATAGAGGAAGCTCCTCAATAAATTGGTAGGTATCCATAAAGTGCTCCTCAGTTTCGCCAGGGAATCCAATAATCACATCAGCAGCAATACAAGCCAATGGCATTTTCTCTTTGATACTTTTTACTCTATTTTCAAATACTTCTCTCTTATACTTTCTTTTCATTAAAGCCAGCATTTCGTCAGAACCACTTTGCAAAGGAATGTGAAAATGAGGAAGAATCTTTTTAGACTGAGCCACATGGTCGATAATTTCGTTGGTGAGAAGGTTGGGTTCAATGGAGCTGATTCTAATCCTTTCTAATCCTTCCACTTTTTCTAAAGCAATAAGTAGATCATAGAATTTCTCATCTCTACCTTTTCCAAAAGTTCCAATGTTAACTCCAGTCAAGATGATTTCTTTCTGCCCTTGAGCAACTACTTCCATAGCTTGTTTTACTGTGTTTTCAACAGTATCGCTCCTGCTTCTTCCTCTGGCAAATGGAATGGCACAAAAAGTACAATAATAATCACAACCATCCTGAACTTTCAAAAAGGTTCGAGTTCTGTCATCAATGCTATAAGCTGGGCTAAAATCTTTATCTTTTAAGATGGCTTCGTTGCTACTAAAGCAGTTTCCATCAAAATTTTCAACATGGTTGATAAGCTTGAACTTCTCTTTATTACCCAGAATGAAGTCTACATTTTCGAATGCTTCTAATTCCTTAGTGCGAAGTTGAGAATAACAACCGACTATGGCAACTTTCGATTTTGGATTTAACCTCTTAGCCCGACGAACAGCTTCCTTACATCTCTTCTCTGCATTATCAGTTACTGTACAGCTATTAATGACATATACATCGGCCTCCTCTTTAAAGTCAACCACCTCGTAACCTTTGTCAATAAACGATTTGCTAATGGTTGAAGTTTCTGCAAAATTTAACTTGCAACCATAGGTTTGAAATGCTACTCTTTTATTCTCCACTTCTATATCTCCATTTTAAGTGCGCAAAGATACAATTTGCAAGCAATTGAGCGAATATTGCATTTGTTAATGCTATGTAAAATTTAAGAGGGTTGAAATGTTCATTGTTTAGATGTTCGAAAACTAAAATGTATTCAGATAACAATCGATCTATATCAATTATGCTATAATTCCAGAAAGATAGATAAGTGCATTTAAAAAAAAGAAGCCAACTCAAAAGAGAAGGCTTCTAAAAAAAATTAAACATAGTTTAAATTGAAACTATATTATCTTGAGTATTATTTAGTAGGCATGGCCCAACCAGCTGCCCAGTCAGGAGCTTCAGCACCATTACCTGCACCAGTCGCACTTGCGTTTTCAGTAACTGTTAAACCTTCAACAGCTTTTTCTACATCACCAATTTCATAAAATAAAACATTAGTAACCAAGATATCACCAGCGGCTATTCTTGCAGCAGCATCTGTATCATCACTTGAAGCATAGAAATATGGAGCTTTATCAGGATTTGTTAATCCACCAATCACTACATTATCTATGTTTTGCATTCCAGCACCCTCTTTTAGGTACCAAGGTTTTTCACCAGAACCTATAAGAGTTAAGTTTTTAAGTGTGGCGTTTGTCATAGGAACATCAGAAGCACCATTATCACCATTATTAGAACCTTCAATAGAAGACTTGACAGCGTCTTTTACATACCAATACTCACCAGTTCCACTAAAACCATCAGCGAAATCAATACCATCATCACCACTATTTATGGATACTAAGTATTTAGGGTTAACTGTTCCCCCGAAGAATTCCATTCCATCGTCACCACCATCATAAGAAGAAACATATTCTACTGTGGTACCTGCTCCAACGCCGAAGAAAGAAACACCATTGAACTCTTTTTCGTTGGTGTATTTATAACCAGTGTATTCTATTCTAAGGTATTTGATGATACCTGAGTTGTCGTTGGCATCAGAACCACCATAAGGAAGGTCGCCTACTTCTGAAGTAGATTCTCCACCAGCAGAACCTGCTTTGTTTTGAGGAGCAGCACCACAAATTACTAAACCACCCCATTCTTCAGATTCTCTGTTAGTAGCAGTCATGACAACAGGGGCATCAGCAGAACCTTGAAGGTCGATTTGAGCACCACGTGCAATGGCGATATATCTTACATTTGGATTTTCAGTTGATACAGGAGTCGCTTCAATCACAGTTCCAGCAGGAATCGTTAATTTAGTTCCTTCTGTCATCACTAGAGCACCATTTAATTTATAAAAAACATCAGCATCTAGTGTTAAGTCAGCAGTTTGTTCACCAGTAGGAAGGTTTTCGATTGTTCCACCATCAATGTTTTCAGGAATAACTAGGGTGTTTTCATCCACAGTATTTAAGGCATCAGAAACCCAATTTGGACGATTCACACCGTTTCCAGCACCAGTTGCATCAGCATTCTCAACAAATGTTAAACCATCAACAGCTTTTGCGGTATTGTTTAAGCCCATGTTTACAAAGGCAACATTATTGATAACGATATCTCCAGCAGCAATTCTAGCTGCAGCATCTGCATCATCGCTACTTGTATAGAAATAAGCTTGTTTTTTATCATCAGCTAAACCACCAATAACCACATTGTCCATATTTTGCATTCCTGCACCTTCTTTAAGGAACCATGGCTTTTCTCCCATTTCATATACTGTGAAGTTTTTTAATGTGGCATTTGTCATGGGAACATCAGAGGCACCATTATCACCATTATTAGAACCTTCAATACCAGATTTTGCAGAGTTGTATACAAACCAATATTCACCAGTACCGCTAAAACCATCAGCAAAGTCAATTCCGTCATCACCAGAACCTACAGATACAAGGTGAGTAGGATTAACTGTACCTCCGAAGAATTCGAATCCATCATCGCCTCCCATATAGGAAACTAAATAATCTACAGTGGTTCCAGCACCTACGCCGAAGAAAGAAACACCATTAAATTCTTTTTCATTGGTGTATTTATAACCAGTATACTCTACTCTTAAATAGGTAATACTACCAGAATTATCATTAGCATCAGTACCACCATAAGGAAGATCACCTACTTCAGAAGTAGATTCTCCACCAGTGGAACCGGCTTTGTTTTGAGGAGCAGCACCACAGATCACTAAACCTCCCCAAGCTTCAGTTTCTTTAGTTGTAGAAGTCATCACTACAGGAGCATCAGCTGTTCCTTGTACATCAATTTCTGCTCCACGAGCTATGGCAATATATCTTACATTAGGATTGCTAGCACTCACTTCAGTGGCTTCAATTACAGTTCCTGCAGGAATAGTAAGTTTAGTTCCTTCTGTCATGGTTAAAGCTCCAACTAATTTATAGCTTATTGAAGCATCTAAGGTTAAGTCTTCAGTCATTTCACCAATTAGTTCCGCTTCAGTAGGGCTTGGTGTAACGGTTTCGTTGTTGTCATCTTTTGTACAGCTTGTAGTAAATAATACTGCGGCTGCCATTAATAAATACAATAATTTTTTCATTGTTTAAAGGATTTAAATTTGTTTTTAATATTGTTTGTTTCTTATAATTTGTAACTAATGCTAATACCATATTCAACACCTTCTTGGTATTGTAATACAATATGGTCTGCGGATTTATTGCGTTGGATTCGTGTTAGATTAGGGTTTAATATGTTTTTTAAATGTGCGCTAATCTCAAGTTTGTTGAATCTTGTTTTTAGAATAAAATCTAAGTCATGATAAGCTTCGTCAATCTGATTTCCAATTTCACCAGCGTAACCAAGTAGGTAAAGTCTGTCAGAGGTATATGCATAAACCAATGTGGCTGTTAAGCTATTATTGGCATCATTCCAATCTCTTTGGTAACTCAGACTAGCATTTCCTAAAAGTGGTGCAGCACCTTGTAATTCTTCTCTATCCGTAACAAAAGAAGAAATATACTTTCCATCGGTCTCTTCACTTATTTTTTCATTATTGAGTTCTTGCTCCGTTTTCATAAATGATAAGTTGAGCCCTGCTGATATTTTTTGGCTAGATGAAGCATGGTTAACCTGAAATAGTGTTTTTCTATAGTCCAACTCTAATCCATAAACATAGGCCCAGTCACCAGTGTTGGCATAAGTGAAGTCATTAGATGCAGAGGACATCACAAAGTGATTGATAGGGTCTTTAATATATTTTCCAAATGCTGTAACTGATATTAACTCACCTGTCTTTGGAAATAATTCCCATTTTAAATCTGCATTATAATTGGTAGAAGGATATAAATAATCATTACCAATGCTAGAATAGGTAATTCCTTCGAATTGGATCGGAGCGCGCTCTTTAAACTGAGGTAAGGTATAGGTTTTACTGGCTGCAAAACGGATATTTGATTTCTCATGGAGTTTATACCTCATGGATAAACTTGGGAGATAATACATTTTGTCAAAGGAATTCTCTCCTGTTTTTAAGGTGGTTTGATAATCCACTGATTGATATACATTTTCGGCTCTCAGTCCAAATACAAATAGCAATTTACTATTGGCATTATATTCTGCATAAACAATTCCTGAATTAATTCTTTGAGTACCAGTATAAGTCACAGGAAGGTTAAGGGTACTATAAAAGGTTTTTAAAGAAAAGTAACCTGCTTGGTAGTTCTCATCATTAAAATAGTCATCCACATTCCAAGGGTCAATAGGATCGTTATAATTATTCTTGTTTATTTTATGGTTGTATTGGTAGGAATTGAATTCACGTTCTTTGAATCTTCCATTATAACCCAGACTAAACTTTAGTTTGTATTCATAATCTTCAGCTTCTTGTTTCCAAAATCCTTTTGAAACCTCAAAATTTAAAGCCATTTCATCTTCATTGAGCTTATGGAAATAACGGTGATTATTGGCTTGGTCATTGGTTGAAGGGGTATAGATACCGGTGCTTTTGTCTAGTACAAAAATATTATGTCTTCTGTCTGGAAGCGTATTGGTGATATTGTTATATGCCATTCCCCAATCTATTTCATAGCTATCCGCAATTTTATGATTTCCAAGTAATTGATTTACGAAGATGAGGTTTCTTTCATAATTGCTTCGTCTTACATAAGCAGATTCTGTCTCAGGATTATCTGCGATATCAATAATTTTTCCTTCTAAATGATTTAAATCTTGAGTGGAGGAATTGAGGACGAGTGAATTAAAGAAGATCTTATTTTTATCAGAATTATAATTCAAGTTTAGCATCCCCGTTGTTTGAGTATTATACCAAAACTTTTCTCCTTCTAATGCCATTCTATAATCATCACTACCATTTACTCTATTTTGAATTTCTGTGGAGTATCCATATTCGTTATCGAAAGAGGCCGTTGCAAATAAATTAATAGAAGCCTCATTTTTTAAATCAAAGCTTTTGCCACCCGTAATAGAACCTTTTAAATTAGGTTGAGAGGATTCTGTAACTGGGTTCCAATTGTTTTCAAATGCATCATAGCTTTCAGGAACATTTTCTCCTGCTGGAGGATCGAAATCACTAAAACCCCATTTGTTGGGTCCATCTTGTAGATAAAAGTTGGATGTGTTCGAAAGGTTTGAGTTATACGATGAACCAAAAGAAAACTTAAGATAGGGGTCTTCGTTTTGTTGCTTCGATACAATATTGATATTGGCACCTGCAACATCACCAAATATTTTAGAAGTAAATACTTTCTCTACACCAATATTTGAAATAATATCGGTGGAAAATAATTCTAAGTTGATGTTTTTGTATTCTGCGTGGTTGCTAGGAAGTGGAAGGTTATTCATGGTAGTAGAATTATATCTATCACCTAAACCACGCACATTAATAGTATATGAACCACTTTGTTGACTAATACCAGATACTTTAGTTACCCCACTGGCTGCGTCACTCACCCCTTGGCTTGTTAATTGTTTGGCACCTATGGATTCTATGGAAACAGAAGCTTTTTTCTGATCCATTAAAAGGATGTTTTCAGACTCACGGCTCACTTTGGCAATCACTTCTACACTTTCTAGCATAAAACCAGATTCTATTATACCAATACTATGTTCTATTACTTGTCCATCAGAAATCTCAAATACAAATTCAGTACTTTCATAAGCAACATAAGAATAGGTGAGTCTATAATGGCCAGCCTCTAAATTGATTGCATAATTGCCATCAAGGTCTGTTGAGGTTCCTGTTAACATACTTCTGCTTGAGTCGCTAGCTTGTGAAACGATAATGGTAACTCCAACTAAAAGTTCATTAGTATTTTTATCTGAAACAACTCCTTTTATGGTACCTGCAAATGAAGAAATGCTAAAAGACAAAAGTAATAGCAGGCTAAAAAGATTTTTAATCATTGGGTAATTGTTTAATTTATTCTTGTTTAATTTTTTTCTGATGCAAATGTATTGATCTGATTTAGGGACTTTAGTTTTCTCTATTTAAGTTATTGTTAATTGAAATAAGCAAGAAAAAATAAATTTAAGTAATTGATTGTGAGTGGATAACATGAGTATTTGTTGAGAATTAAGTTCCTAGGAAAAGTAGCCTTCCCTTCATTCTGCTTCGGCCTTAATGTTCTACTATTACTGAGTTAATATAGAATTAATATGGATAATCGTATTGGGCTATTGTTTTACGAAAAAGGAAAGGAATCATTAGAATGTCTATTTTTTCCTAAATCGATTTTTCTTTTAAATTTGCATTTTCATACCAGAAACCGAAATGATTAATGATTATAGGAATAGGTGGTGTTAGCCGAGCCGGAAAAACTAGTTTAGCTTTTAAAATCAGAGAGTGGATTGGCTATGATGAGGTTCTGATACTTCATCAAGATGAGTTTATTCAACCGATGGATAAAATGCCTAGAATTAGTGAGCACATTGATTGGGAACATCCTAAATCATTAAATTTCGAATCCTTAATCAAAAAAATAAAGGAAGCAAAAGAAGGGAATAAGACTATTATTGTAGAAGGTTTAATGGTCTTTTGGAACCCTGAACTTTTAAAAGTATTAGATCATAAGATTTTCTTGAGCATCAGGAAAGAAACTTTCTTAAGTAGAAAGACTTTGGATAATCGTTGGGGCGATGAACCCGATTGGTATATACAGCATATCTGGGACAGCCATTTTATCTACGGTTTATTGCCTGATGGAGAACCTAATGTATTGCAATTAGATGGTGAAGCTTGTTGCACAGATGAGGCTGCTAAAGATTTTCTAAATTTACCCTAAAATCTAGAATCATGATAACAAAACACATTCAAATTGAAGATCTAGTAAATGATTATCCATTTTCGGTTAAATATTTAGCAGAGCATGGTATAAGATGTATTGCCTGTGGAGAACCTATTTGGGGAACTTTAGAGGAGGCTGCAAAAGAAAAAGGATTTGATGATGATAAAATCGATGCCTTTATCAATGAGATGAATCAAATAAATCAAACAAAATAAATATTTGAGGAGGCTAATAAAACGATCCTCTCTTTATTTACTATCTTTGATTCAAAACCCAATATTATGTCTTGGCGAGTTAAAAAGGAAAAATATGTATTACGAGTATGGGTGAAGTTACTCATATTAGGCTCTTTCCTTGGTCTTATGTATTTTGTTATTTATTATGCCTATTCATTTTTATCTCCCAATCAAAAAGTAGAAGCTAAAATTCTCGTTGTCGAAGGATGGTTAAATGATTATGCTCTTGAGGAAAGTCTGGAAATTTTTAGGGAGGGAAATTATGAACACCTGATGATAACTGGAGGCCCATTAAACACCGGATACGTTATCATGAATTATCGATCAACGGCTGATGTATCCTTTCAAACATTATTAGAATATGGTGCTTCACCTGATAGTATGACGGCAGTAAATAGGGAATTGGTTTGGCGCGACAGAACCTATCATTCGGCTTTAGAGCTAAAAAAATTCTTATCGAAAAATTATCCGGGAACCTATGCTTTTAACCTTGTTTCCTTGGGTGCACATTCTCGTAGAAGTTGGCTTCTATTTCAAAAAGCCCTACCTGAGCATCATATAGGAATCATATCCATAAATGATCGGCTATATGACCATCATCAGTGGTGGAAAAATAGCAAAGGTTTTCGTTCTGTGCTAACAGAAGGGATTGGCTATTTTTATGTTTTATTTTTCTTTTCAGCTTATTCTTTATGAAACTTTTTTTTCGTATTTTAGTAAAATACTTCAAATAGTTGTATTAGGATTTCACTTTCATATAAATAAATGATTTTGTTTTGAAGAAATATATCATTGTTGTTTTAGCAACTTTCTTTTCATTAAACATTATAGCTCAGCATACGGACAATATTCCTTATGTGGATAGTTTATTGAGTGTTGTTGAAGCTAACTCAGATCCTAAAACTAAAATCCAGGCCTATTCTAAATTGTGTTGGATTGAACGTAGCCGAAACCCTCAAATGGCCTTAGATAATGGAAACAGAGGTCTTCAAGAAATAAACAATCACCCCGAGCTAGATTACCTAAAACCAGAATTACTAAACTACCTAGGTTTAGTTCATAGAAACAAAGGAGACTATTCCAATGCTATCAATTATTATTTTGAAGCTCTAGAATTGGCTACGAAATACGATAATACCATTCAAATAGCATACTCTAATAATAATCTAGGTGGAATATTCACCCTAAAAGGAGATTATTTAAATGCTATAAAGTATTTAGAGAAAGCCTTCTTTAATTTTAAGAAAATAGATGATTATAAAGGATTGGGTTATGTTTGTGTTAATCTAGGAAATTTGCACCGTCATAATGATGATACCAAAGAGGCTATAGAGTATTTCAATCAAGCAGTTGAATATAAAAACATGGTGGATGATTCTGTTGGAATCGCTATCTTGATTAACCTTCAGGCTATCACCTATTATGATATGGGCGATTATAATAAAGCTTATGGTTTGTATCGAGAACTAGAACCTTTATATATTAATAATAAAGATGAGAAGGGATTGGCTGTTATTAAAAACTATCTGGGGTTATTGGAGGTTCGAAATAAAAAATATTCAGAAGCAATTGCATATTATAAACAAGCCATTGCCATAAATGAGAAAATTGAGAATAAGCAAGGAATATCTACATCACTGATTAATTTGGCTTATGTATATCATAAGAAAGGACTTAAAAATGATTCCTTTAAAAGTATAGATAAAGGATATGGTATTGCTAAACAAATAGGTGACAAAGAGGAGATAGCCCATGCTTATGAGATATATTCTATTATTTATTCAGAATTAAATGATTTTAAGAAAGCCTATTCCTTTCAGGAGAAATATACTCAGGCGGTTATAAGCAAAAATGATTATGAAACAAAAGAAAGGTTAGCAGCCCTAAGGATTAATAATGAGTTGGACAAGAGGGCAAAGAAAAATAAATATCTTGAAGAGGAAAATGAGAATTTGAATCATGAGAATAATGAAGTAAAAGGGAGTTTAATAGCGTATAAATACATTACTATCGCCCTGTTAATTATATTAATTGGGATTGGAATATATGTGTTTATCTTACTTAGAAAAAATAGAGAGAAAATTACAGATAATTCTGCCTTGCTGCTGGCCAATGAGAAATTATCTGAAGCCAACCAAACAAGAGATAAGTTCTTAAGTATTATAGGTCATGATTTAAAAAATCCTTTTAACTCGGTATTGGGTTTAACAAGTTTATTATCCTCAGAATGGGATACGATTCCAAATGAAGAGAAGAAATATATTATTAATGAAATAAATACCACCAGTAATACGCTTTATGAATTGATGGATAACCTTTTATTATGGGCGAAAAATCAATCTAATTCTATTCATGTTTTTCCAGAAGAATTTAACATGAATGATTACTTGGTGGATATGTATGAGTTATTTCGCAATCAAGCCAGTTATAAAAACATTAAAATACTCATGGATATTGGTGAGAAGAATATGGTGTATGCTGATCCCAATATGATTAGTACTGTACTTAGAAATCTGATGAGTAATGCCATTAAATTTACTCGTAAAAGCGGAAAGATTAGTGTGGAGCTAAAACAAAGAAATGCTGAATTGGAATTCTGTATTTCTGATAATGGAAAAGGTCTATTACCCGATGACTTAAAAAGAATTTTAGAAACAAAATCTAGCCATACTACAAAAGGAACAGAAAACGAAACAGGAACTGGGCTTGGTTTATTGTTGGTTAAGGAGTTTATTCGGCTAAATGGTGGCGTATTTTGGGTGGAATCAAAGCTAGATATAGGAAGTAAGTTTTATTTCACACTGCCCAAAAAAACCAAACCTAGGTTTTAATGATTTGCTTGTCGTTTAACATATTTTTTATTTCTTTAGAATAGAATCAAACTATATTTGCGTAAAATCAAGAATATGCTGTTTGAAGCTAAAAATATAATTAAAAAATACGCTGAACATACTGCTTTAAAGGATGTTAGTATTTCTGTTCCCGAAAAAAGCATCTTTGGTTTATTAGGTCCAAATGGAGCTGGTAAAACCAGTTTAATCAGAATAATCAACCAAATCACAGGTCCCGATTCTGGGGAGCTTCTTTTCAATGGAAAAAAATTACAACCTGAGGATGTGCATCGTATTGGCTATTTACCTGAGGAGCGTGGTTTATACAAAAAAATGAGAGTTGGAGACCAAGCCATTTATTTAGCTCAGCTTAAGGGACTTTCCACGGCTCATGCCAGAAAAGAGTTGAGAAAGTGGTTCGAGAAATTTGAGATTACCAACTGGTGGAACAAAAAAGTGGAAGACCTTTCCAAAGGGATGGCGCAGAAAATCCAGTTTATTGTCACTATTATTCATAAACCGGAGCTTTTAATATTCGATGAACCATTTAGTGGCTTCGATCCGATTAATGTAAACCTTTTGAAAAAGGAGATTTTAAACCTTCGGGATGAAGGAACTACAATCATATTCTCTACCCATAATATGGCTTCTGTAGAAGAAGTCTGTGATCATATTGCTCTTATAAATAATGCGGAAACCATCCTCGAAGGGCAGGTGGGTCAGATTAAAGAAGATTTTAAACAGCACTTATTCGAGTTTCAAGTGAACGGAGATTTTGATGCGCTAAAAGCCGACTTGTCTACTCACTTTACCATTGAGTCTTCGTTAAGATTAGAGAAAGCACATCAGTTTAGACTAAAACTTGATGAACAACACTCCTCCAACGATCTCGCACAAATGATTATGAAACATGGTCAACTTTTAAGTTTTCAGGAGTTATTGCCTAGTATGAATGATATCTTTATTGACATGGTTCAGTCTCAAAACAAGAAGTAAAATGAATAAGATAGGATTAATTATACGCAGAGAATACCTGACTAGAGTCAAAAAGAAATCTTTTATCATCATGACTTTCCTCGGCCCACTATTGATGGCTGCTGTTTGGATTGTCCCTTTTTTCCTCACCACATTAGGTGAAGATATTAAAGTGATATCTGTATTGGATGAAAGTGGAATGTTCATGAAAGACTTAAGTGGCGATGAGAATACGAAGTTTGTGATTGCCGTTAATGATTTGGAAGTGGCCAAGGAAAACTTGATAGAGTCGGAGAATTATGCCTTGCTGTATATTCCTCTTCCGGAAGCCAGTTTGCCCACTTCAGCCATTTTATACTCCAATGGGCAAGCCAGCCTCGACATTAAGAATTATATCAAAACCACCATGAAGAAATCGGTGGAAGATGAAAAGCTAAGGCTGCATGGAATAGAAAAAGATATTCTTCGTTCTATAAAAACCAATGTTTTTGTAAGTTCCATCAAACTTGATGGGAGCGGGAATGAAGAGAAATCATCGGTGGAAACCAATATGGTTGTAGGATTATTTTCGGCCATCCTTATCTATTTCTTTATCTTCTTATTTGGTGCTCAAGTGATGAGAGGAGTCATAGAAGAAAAAACCAGTCGTGTGATTGAAATCATCGTATCCTCTGTAAAGCCATTTCAATTGATGATGGGTAAAATAGTAGGAATAGCCATGGTGGGTTTAACTCAGTTCATTCTATGGATTATACTTACCTCTGTTATTGTTGGTGGATTTCAACTGGTCTATTCCGATGCTTTTAAAGCAGCAGATCCAATGCCAACCTATACATCCCAAGGATTATTTCCTGAACAAGCAGAAACTGGAGAACAAGTTACTCAAGACTTTCAAGACGAATCTGTAAACTTCATGATAGAAGCGGTAATGGCTATTAACTTTCCGTTAGTTATAGGTGCTTTCATATTCTTCTTTATTGGAGGATATTTGTTATATGCAGCTCTTTTTGCTGCCATTGGTTCAGCAGTAGATAGCGAAGCCGATACTCAGCAGTTTATGATGCCTATCACCATTCCACTTATTCTGAGTATTGTAATGGCGCAGTTTATTATTAATGATCCTGGCGGACAAGTAGCCTTTTGGTTTTCTATGTTCCCTTTCACTTCTCCAATAATTATGATGCTACGTATTCCCTTTGGAGTTCAAGCTTGGGAGTTGGCTCTTTCAGGTGCCTTGTTGATTGCTGGTTTTGTTTTCACAACCTATGTTGCTGGAAGAATCTATAGAACTGGAATTTTAATGTATGGTAAAAAAGTGAGCTATAAAGAACTTTGGAAATGGTTTTTCTATAAAGGATAATTTCTCATTATACTATTGAATCATTCTCTTTTTTCTTTAAGGATTGAATGATTTAAAGGCATAAGGATTTACTAGATTGATCCGTATCATTTTTTATATCATTCTCTCATTCCTTCATTGTCTCATTAAGTCCTTCTCACATTTCTTCTCTTTAAAGGCTAAAAATAGTAGAATCACTGATCTAATTTTTGCACTCAGAATGATACATTATATGTATTTTTGCCAAAAATTGAGCTATGCGAAAAGTTGTCATTTTTGTTTTATTATTATTTATATATCAGGGAGTTTGGGCTTCTTTTGATCAGTATTTTGTTAATAAAACCATGCGCATTGATTACACTCATGCAGGAAATCATCAACAGGAGCAATATTATGTTCAAATAATAAAACAAGAGCCTCATTGGGGAGGTCACCACCAAAACCTCATCGACACTTTTAAATATGGGAAATATTTTTTTGAAGTTTATGATAAGGCATCTGGGGTTTTGATTTATTCTAGAGGTTATAGCAGTCTTTTTGGAGAATGGCAAACCACTGATGAGTCTCGTGAAATTAATAAATCATTTTACGAAAGTATTGTTTTCCCATTTCCTCAAAACGAAATCATTGTTAAGTGGTATTCTAGGAATTGGGATGGGAAATTTGTAAAACAAATGGAATTAGAAGTAGACCCAAAGAACTATTTTATTGATCCAAGTATAGCTAAGCCTTTCCCGGTATACGATGCTTTGGTTTCAGGGGATCCACAAGATAAAGTAGATATTGTTATTTTACCCGATGGTTATAGCAAAGACGAAATGGACTTATTCAAAAGCGATTGTGATAAATTCGCTAGAGAGCTCTTTAATTATGCTCCATATACTGATTATAAAAATCGTTTTAATATTAGAGGAGTATTGGCTCCAAGCCAGGAGAGTGGTAATGACATACCTGCAGATTCTATTTGGAAAAATACACAATTAAGCTCAAGCTTTTATACTTTTGATAGTGAGCGCTATTGTATGACAGAAGATTTTAAGAGCGTTAGAGATTTAGCTGCAAATGCGCCCTATGACCAAATTTATATTCTAGTGAATAATGAGAAATATGGAGGGGGAGCCATCTATAATTTCTATAATGTAAGTGTAAACTCCAATGCCAAAGCGGGTCAGATTTTCATTCATGAACTAGGTCATGGTTTTATTGGATTAGGCGACGAGTATTATTCTAGTTCAACAAGTTATAATGAGTTTTATAATTTGGAAGTGGAGCCTTGGGAACCTAATATCACAACACTTGTCGATTTTGATAGCAAGTGGAAACAATTGGTCGATTCAAAAACACCGATTCCAACTCCTGATATAGTGGAGTTTAAAGGAGTGACAGGAGTTTTCGAGGGTGGAGGATATGTGGCTAAAGGAGTTTATCGTCCACGTCACGATTGCTTAATGAATTCATTTAAAGAAGATATATTTTGTGATGCTTGTAAAGAAGCCATCATAAAAATGATTGTTTTTAATTCAGAGAAATAAATTATTACAAATAATAAATTAAGATACAACATGGAATTAACGAAATTAGATCAAATGTTCGAAGTCCTTAAAGGTAAGGAAAAGAAAGTATTAGTAGCTGCTTATGCTAACGATCATCATACAATTGGTGCGGTTAGTACTGCTATTGATATGGACATTGTTGATGCTATTTTAGTAGGCGATATCGATACAATGAAATCTATTTGTGAAGAGGAAGGTATTGACCCTAATAAATTCAAAATGGTTCAAGAGGCAGATGGTCAAAAAGCTGCTTTTAAAGCTTGTGAACTCATCAATAAAGGAGAAGGCGACTTAATCATGAAAGGATTGGTGAGTACTGATCAGTATATGAGAGCCATCCTGAATAAAGAAATAGGTTTGATGCCTCCTAAAGCTACTTTAAGCCATGTTACAGTAATGGAAACTCCTAATTATCATAAATTATTGGTGGTTGGTGATGTGGCTATTATTCCAGCGCCTGAATTGAAAGAGAAATTGGCTATCGCTAATTACTTGATTAAAACCTCTAAATCATTGGGGATTGCAAAACCAAGATTAGCTGTTTTAGCAGCTTCCGAGCAGGTGTCTATTAAGATGCAAGCTAGTGTGGATGGTGCTTTAATGGCCAAGATGGCTGAAAGAGGTCAGATAAAAGGTGCTTGGGTTGATGGTCCTTTAAGTCTTGATTTGGCCATTGACAAAGAAAGCGCAGAAATTAAAAAAGTAGGTGGCGAGGTAGCTGGTAATGCAGATTGTATTCTTTTTCCAAATATTGAATCTGGAAACGTTTTTTATAAAGCCAATACTAAATTAGCTGGTGGAGAACAAGGAGCTATTGTAGCTGGAGCTAAGGTTCCTGCGGTATTGAGTAGTCGTGGCGATAGTGTGAAGACAAAGTTATACTCCATCGCATTAGCTGCATTACAAGCATAAGAAAAAAATCGGGTTTGTATTTTATGCAAACCCTTAATTATAAAACAAAACAAGCTCACATGAGTATTAGTCAAGGCATCAGAATCATTGCCATAAACCCAGGTTCAACAAGTACAAAAATTGCGGTTTACGATGATGAATCTCCAGTTTTAGTTAAAAATATAGTTCATACTACAGAAGAATTAGAGCCCTTTGAAAGAATTACAGATCAGTTCCAATATCGTAAAGATTTGATCATCAAAATTCTTGAGGATGCTGAAATTAGAATGGATTTAGTTCGTGCAGTAGTTGGACGAGGAGGTTTGGTTAAGCCTATCGAGTCTGGGGTGTACGAAGTGAATGATCGCTTAAAAGAGGATTTGATCAATAGTCCAATGGGAGCAGAGCATGCTTCTAATTTAGGTGGGTTAATAGCTGATGATTTAGCCAAATCCCTGCCCGATGCTAAAGCTTATATTGCCAATCCTGTGGTAGTTGATGAATTATGCGATTTAGCACGATATTCTGGTCATCCAGAATTACCAAGAGTTTCTGTATTTCATGCCTTAAATCAAAAAGCTGTAGCTCGTCAACATGCTAAATCTGTTCTTCGAAATTATGAAGATATGAATCTTATTGTTGTTCATATGGGTGGTGGTATTACTGTTGGAGCTCACGAAAAAGGCCGTGTTGTCGATGTAAATCAAGGCTTAGATGGTGATGGTCCATTTTCCCCAGAACGAACAGGTACGCTTCCTGTTGGTGCCTTAATTCGTCTTTGTTTTAGTGGTAAATATACCTTGAAGCAATTATTGAAGATGAACAAAGGTGAGGGAGGAATGGTAGCTTACCTTGGAACTAATTCTGCCTATGAAGCTGAGAAAAGGATGATGAACGGAGATGAGAAGGCTAGAATGGTAAATGAAGCCATGGCTTATCAGGTGAGTAAAGAAATTGGATCTATGTATGCTGTTCTTAAAGGCGATGTAGATGCAATACTCATTACTGGTGGTGTAGCACATGGTAAGTGGATGGTAAATAAGATCAGTGAACGTGTTCATAAAATGGCTCCTATTCATGTTTACCCGGGCGAGGATGAAATGAGAGCGTTGGCTTTTAATGGTTTGCGAGTGGTTAAAGGTGAGGCTATAGCTAAAATCTACGAGTAAGAAAACTCTTAATATAAAAAAAGTGGTCAAAATGTTTTTTGACCACTTTTTTTATAAATGAATTTATGGCTTTATTATTTTGAATTGTTTTTCTTGTCACGCTTTTCTTGACGGGCTTTTTTTCTCAATTCTCTTTTTGATAAACCAGAATTACTTTTTGCATTTTTCTTTGAATATGATTGTTCATCTTTATGATCTTTAAGGAAAGTATCTTTAATCCCGGAGAAAATACTTTTCCATAAATAATTTAAAACGCCTTTGTTTTTTACGCGATCAAAATCAATCTTGGCCTCATAAAACTGTCCATTCTTATTGGGGTTCTGAACAGGAACTAATAGATTATTGGCAAGAAAATTTAGCATTTTCTTTTCTTTTACTTGTCCGTTTTCGTTCTCATCTTTTAATAAGGCAATCTTTAAATCGTGATAATATAAGTCAAGGTTACCTGTAGCTTTCGTAGAAGTGGCAACCACATCAAAACTCATCTTGTCAATAATACCTTCTTTAACTTTTATTCCTGCAGCATTTATGGTCATTTCATTGAAAATATCCATTTGTGTTTTAGCTAATTGACCAGAAAAATAAAAGGTGTTACTTGCTAAGGGAAAATTAAATTGAGCAATTAGGTTTCCTTTACCATAAACTTGAGTTTTAAGTTCTATTTTCATTTCTTGGCTAGATTGCCAATCCTTGGTATTTCCAAAATGACTGATATGAGCTTCAGTGTTTTTGAACTCTATTTTCCCAGGCTTTGTAACACCTTCTGCAGTTTCCATATAAACAAGATCTACATTTGTCAAATCAATAGTATTGATCGCCAATGCTTGCTTGATATGGCGAATGGCTTGTTGAGGCAATTTAGGTAAATTATTAGTGTTAAATGGAAAGTTTTTATCACGATAGATTTCAAAATTTGCATCATCCACAATTATATGATCTATGATTAATACTCCATCATCTAAGTACTGAGCAATGTCTATTTGCTTAATGTTAATTTGCTTCACTTTTCCATCGAATCTATCAATTTGAAAAGGGCTCCTCTTCGCGAATTCTTTTTTACTTAATCTTGGAGAAATGCTTAAGTTATTTAATAGGACACTTGAGTTTTCATCATCTAGAATCAGATTTTTTAATTCTATCTCATATAAACCATTTTTATCGAAGAATGAAATCCCTTGCATGTTCATCTTGATCTCATCAATGGTCAAAACTTTATTAATTTCAGGGAATTTTTTATGATCGATAACGGGATTTATAAGAGAAATATTGATGCTTTTAATGTATAAATCTGGTCTTTCGGTGGAAGTAATATAATATTCAAGACTAAAATCTTTGAATAAAATCTCATCAAGTGAGATTAAGTCAATAGTAGTTTCTGAGTTATGTTTGCTACTATCTTTTTGTGTGATGGCCTTTTTATTTATGAAGTCTTTATTCTTATAAAGTTTTACTTGGGGTTTTATGATTCTAATCTTATTGATGTCTATTTGCTGTTCCTGAAGAAATAATAGAATATCGAAGCTGGTGATGGCAGCACGCTTGATATTAATATGGGCTATTTGCTTGTGGTATTTATAATTTAACATGATGTCCTCTGTGGAGTCTGGAATTAATTCAAGTCCTGTTACAGTAAACCCCATGTTAAAAATATCAAAATAGGCATTTTTAAATTCGATTTTGTAGATATCTGCAATATGCTGATTCTCTATTTTTTTCTGTAAAATTCCTTTTAGAATAAGCCCAGATGATAGGTAGGTCAATCCAATAAATATACTGATCCCAATTAATATATAGATGCTAATCTTAGTCGATTTTTTCATGAATGCTAAGATAGGAATAAATCATGAAAATGATAAATAGGAATTATGGTTCTAGTTGAAGAAAGATAAATTAATGATGATATAATATGCAGCAATTCCGCTAAATATTAACTTTAAAAAGGTTCCACTCAAGAACCCAAGAAAACTTCCAAATCCGGCTCTTGTAGCTTGGTTAATATCTTTCCCGCCAATCAGCTCCCCTAATAAAGCGCCTAAAAAAGGTCCTAGAATTAAGCCAATGGGAGGAAAGAAAAATACTCCGATAATTAAACCAATAATGCTCCCATTTACGCCATATTTGGTACCACCCATTTTTTTAGTGCCTAATACTGGAACTACCTGATCTATTGCTGTTACAATGATAGTAAAAGTACCCCATGTTACCATAAACCGATCGTCGAAAGGCTTGTCTTCTAAAAAATAAAGAGAGAGGAGGCCTAGGAACGAAATAATAGGTCCCGGAAGTATGGGTATTACAGCGCCTACGAAGCCAACAATCATGAGGAGTATGGCCAAGATGGATAAGAGAATGTCCATGTATATAGTTATTTAGTTCAATATGTTGGACGAGATTTGAAAGGGAGGGTTACAAATTACCTGTATCCAAATCTTCTACATCAATAATATATACTTCAAGAATTTTACATTTCCCATCAGGAAGTATATTAATATTATCTTGGGCTGCAGGAATCAAAAGGCTTTCACCAGCTTTTATAAAACCATAATTCCCAAATTTGTCGGTATAATTAAAAGAACCTTCCACAGCCAAAAGAATAACAAAACTATCTAACTCACTATAGTCTTTTTGAATCCCCTGATCTAGTTCCAGTAGATTTGTGGTGAAGAAGTCATTATTGATGATTTCATTGGTTTCGTTAAGTTTTTTTTGATACTCAGTTTTGTAGTTGTCATAAAGCTCAAAGTCGATGGCTTCCATGGCTTCTTTTAAGTGAAGTGCTCTTCCTTGTCCCTTTTCGTCAACTCTGTCCCAATCATAAATACGGTAGGTGGTATCTGAGGTTTGCTGTATTTCTGCCAACAAAATACCTGGACCTAATGCATGAACTCTTCCGGAAGGCATATAGAATACATCTTCTTTCTTAACCTCCTCAAAGTTCATGATTTCAGAAAGTTTCTTTTCTTCTATTTTTCGGAGATAAACATTTTCATTTACTTTTTGGCTAAAACCAGCTATCAATTGCGCATTTTTATCAGCTTCAAGTATGTACCACATTTCTGTTTTTCCACCTTCCATACCTCGCTTAATGGCCAATTCATCATCAGGATGAACTTGAATAGAAAGCCAATCTTCAGCATCCAGAATCTTTACAAGAATAGGGAAGGTGTTCCCAAATCGCTGATAAATATTTCCACCAACTAATTCATCCATATAAATCTCAATCAGATCATTGAGTTCATTACCTGCTAAAAAACCATTAGAAATAGTGCTCTGCTCTGTTTCGTATCCTGATAAGCTCCAAAGTTCTCCGCAGTTTTTTAGTTCTCCAGTATCAAACCCAAAACTGTTTTTGATTCTTTGACCTCCCCAAATTTTTTCTTTAAAAATAGGCTTAAACTCAAAAGGATATAGTGATTGACTCATGGGTTTTGTATTGAAATGTTAGTGATAAGATTCTGTTTTCTATATAAAGATACAAATATTCATTAAAATTTAAATCAATTGCAATTTCGAATTAAAAAAATGGCATAAAAAAAGCCAACGATTAATCGTTGGCTCAGTATTGATATACTTTTGTTTTTATTTCAGAACATTGACTTTTTGTGTATATACTAAACCATCAATGCTTAATCTTGTAAAATAAACACCTTCTTCTAAGTCTGAGGTATTCACCTTTATCGATTTTAACCCTTGTGGCATTCTACCTTCGTAGATTTGAATAACTCTTTTTCCAAGGAGGTTATATAAATCAAGTTGAATTGTACTTTGTTGAAGTAAAGTAAATTCAACATGTGCAGTACCGATTATTGGATTTGGATAAACACTCACTTTGTGAAGTTCAGGTACGGAATTAATATCCATTACTTCATCATATGCAAACTCTGCTGAACCAACAGTTCCGAAATCAGTTGTGCCTTCCCATATTAGTTGGTTACTTGAGTTTACAATTCTGTAAAATCCGCCATTTAATCCGTTTCCACCAGCATCATAGATAGAGAATTTATAACAATCATTTCCTGTCCACTCAAATGGCTCTAAGTATATGCTTGTAACGCTATATGGCCCACCTTGTGCTATGATTTCACCAGCGCTATTTTTAATATCCCAAGTAGTTTCTTCCGGGGCGTTATCTGTTAAAATGGCTACTTTGCATCCTTGAGGTAAAAACGCAGTTTTTTCAAAAGTTGCAGAAGTCATGTTGTTCTGAGGAAGTTCGTCTTCAGATGAATTTGGGTTACTCATAACAAGGTTAAACTCGTTAGATTGGTCAGCTATTATGTCAAAACTTGGTAAACTTACAGTTACAGTTTCTGATTGTGCTAAATTTCCAGTCCAAGTATAGCTTTGAATAGCTTCGTCATTAACAGAATATTCAAAATCGAAACTTGTTAATTCATCCATTCCATAGTTCATAATCGTAACTTCAGCAGACATAGATTCACCACAAGATGTTTGAGGAACGTTAGTGTTTACAATTCCGGCGTCCACATTTAAAGCCTCAACAAAAGAAATTTCAGCCATGGTACCACTAATAACTTCTTGATGATTTTCAGCTACATAAGCAGCAACTTCTAGGTTTTCTAAAACAGCAGGGATATCTCTGTAATCCTCTGGAATTTCATAATAAAGAGTTGTCGTATATAAACTTCCTTCTGTTGTTTCTGTGATTTCTTCTCCCCACTGACCAGTTAATAAATGACGCAACATATGCATGTGGTTATAGTTATTATTTCCTGTTTGGTATCCAATAACATTATTTTGAACCAAAGCCACATTGAGTAAGTTTGTTGAAAGTGGACTATCACCAGTATAATAGACTTCTACATTTACAACAAGCTGTCGTGTGGAAGTAACAATAGTAGCTTCTGCTCCAACATTTAAGTAACTTGATTGTCCAAGTATTTGAGTTGCAGAATTTGCCCATAAGTTTCTGCCAAGGGCAGTATTTCCTCCTGAAAACAAATGACGATTTACGGTTCCTGATGGGTATCCTGTTAGTCCGGTTTGGCCAGCGATTGCATCTCCCCATTGTGTTCGATAGTCTGGTTGACTTCCGCTAGGAGTTGCAAAACCACCTTGGTGTATGTTGATTAAAATAACATCTTCTGGATTTGCATTTTGGATGGCTTGTGCAATGGCGTGACCATCAGGGCAGTAACCACAGTTAATGCCAGTGAATTCTTCTAAAACCACGTTCTTGTTTTCAGGATCTGTTCCAACAATACTTTGAGCATTAAGTTGACCTAAAGAGACCATGGTTATTAATAAAATGAGTAAGAGATTTTTCATAGTTGTGTGATATAATGATTATTAATTGACAAAGATAAAAATATTCCAAACCAATGTGGTCTTTTTAAAATATTTATTTAAGTTCATTGGCTCAAAAATAAAAAGCCGTCTCACACAAGACGGCTTTTTACCTAAAATAGTTGTCTAAGAATTATTTTAAAACTGTAATTTTCTTAGTTATTATTTCATTATTGATATTGAGGTTTACAAAATAGATACCTTCTTCAAGTGAAGTAGTATTTATTTCAATATTTTGCTCACCTGCATTTAACAATTCCGTTGGAAGTTCCATTATTAAAGATCCTATTACATTATAAATACTAAGCTGTACATTAGATTTTTCCACTAATGAGAATGTTAACTGAGCATTATTATAAGTTGGGTTTGGGTAAATACTGATATGATTGACTTTCTCATAATTAGTATGGATACCGGTTGGATCTCCAGCCAAGAAAATGATGTTTACTTCGTCTTCTAATTCAGAGGTAATATATTCAAATAATACACCATCATCTTTTAATTTCAAATAACCATTACCAGCAAATCCATTGCCAACAGCATCGTATACTGAATAAGTGTAGCAATCGGTGCTTACAATAGGAAGCATCTCTGTAATTAAGTCATTATTGGAGTATCCACTACCTTCTGCAATGATTTCACCGTTTCCGTTTTTGAAATCCCAAGAAATTTGGTTTCCAAAAGAAGAACCAACATATAATTGCATTTCAATCATTTTGGTAGTTTGAGGTGCTGCTTCAAATTCAACGTTTGTCGTATTGTTTGCAGGATTTTCGTCCTCTACACCGTTAGGATTTGAAATGGTGATCACTAATTCATTATTGTCCTCCATAGCTAGTGCTATAGCAGGTAATGTAATGGTTTCGGTATCTGTATATTCTAATTCACCAGTCCATTCGTAATTATATACTTCACCACCATTGACACTATACTCTATATCAGCAGATGTGAGGTTAATCGCACCATAATTTGCTAATTCAATTTGTGGTGCTAAATCCCCAATACAAGCTTTTCCGATAGGGTATAATACTTCACTAACTGTTACATCGTAATCATTGGCTGCTTCAAAGGTTAGAGTACCTTTAATGCCGCTTACAACTTCTTGATGTGTTTCTGTTACAAAGGCAACAATGTCTAAGTCTTCTAGTACAACAGGAACATCGTTATAATCATCTGGAATTTGATAACTCAATGTTGTAGTATAAAGAGAACCTTCTGAAGTTTCAGAAATTTCTTCTCCCCATTGTCCTGTAATCAAATGGCGCAGCATATGCATATGTTCATAATTATTCCCAGCTCCTCCACCAGTTTGTGGGCCAAATATATGACTCTGTAGAATAGCAACATTTAAGAAATTTGATGCTTCTGGGCTATCGCCTGTATAATAAACTTCTACATTTACTAGTAATTGTCCATCATCTGTGCAGAAAGCTTCACAGCCTACATTTAAATAGCTTGATTGGCCAAGAATTGTGTTGGCAGCACCTGTCCAAGAGCCTCTACCTAGAGCGGTATTTCCACCTGAGAATATATGTCTGTTAACGGTGCCTGATGGATAACCAGTTAGGCCAGTTTGACCAGCGATAGCATTTCCCCATTCGGTACGGAAATCTGGCTCGTTTCCACTTGGACTAGCAAAACTCCCTTGATGAATATTTATCAAAATAACATCTTCTGGATGTTGATTTTGAATTCCTTGAGCAATAACGTGTCCTTCTGGACAATATACACAATGGATTCCAGTGAATTCTTCAAGGACTACATTTTTGTTTTCTGGGTCGGTTCCGACAATTGATTGTGCGTTTAGTTGACTTAATGAGATAAGTACAGCGAAACTAAAAAGTAAAAGGTTTTTCATAGTTTGAGTTTAAGAATTAATAAAAAACAAATATAAAAATATTATAAACAGCTCGTAACTTTATAAAATATTTATTTAAGTTTGATGGAATCTTAGATATACCGCTAATTTCCTGAGTTTTGTAAACCTCCTATTTGATTTGCATATTATCTAATGTCCTTATTTGTCATCATTTTTTTCTTTAATTTGATTTTATTGCACATAAATGAATAAAAATCCATTTCATGTATTATTATTCGAGTTTTTATTGAGGAGTCAAAAAAAAGCCACACTGAATTTCAGTATGACTTTATCTAAAACTCAAATTGAAATATTATTTTTTCAGAATGATCATTTGTGTTTTTATTTGATTGTCGAGTTTAATTCTAACTAAATAACAACCATTGTCTAAATCAGAGAGATTGATTTGTTGATGATGACTAGCGTTATTAATTTCTATTACTTGTTGACCAACAATATTCATCACTGAAATTTGAGCACCTTCCATATTATTAATGTTTATAAGGCCAGTGCTTGGATTTGGATAAATATTTAAATTAGAAAAATAAATATCAGTTTCAAGGCCGTCAAAGATTGTATTATTAAATGGAGCAATATCAACGGAGCCGAATGTGCCACCTTCTAAAAATAATTCACCTTCAGTATATAGTTTATAATATCCAACACCATAACCTGCGTTCATACCATCTCCATAAGAGTCATGGATTTCAAAGGTATAACATCCAGCGACAGGTAAATCGAATGCTGTTTGATCTTCAACCAATACACTAGCATCTGTGTATGGACCACCACTGTATAATACATCTCCTTCTTCATTTTTTAATTGCCAAGTAGTTTCTGATCCGTAATTATCAGTCTTTAAATCTAAGGTAACATTAACCACTTCTGATGCCTCATTAGTAGTGCCAGTTATGGAATTATTTGATGGATCAGGATCCGTTTCACCATTCACTTTGGTTACAGTGATATTAATTGTATTTGTAGCTTCTACAGGGAATGAAAGTTCAGGTAATGTGATTTCTTCATTTGCATAATAGATAATATTTCCTGTCCAGTTGTAAACCATTGGAGTACCATCATTCGCATCATAGGTGATTTCCATGGAAGTAATTGGGTTTCCAGCTTTGTTCAATACATTGATAATTGGAGAAACAAGTCCTTCACCACATATGATTTCTGGAATATTTGTAGTACCCATTAAATCGCAATCGTTTTGTGTTGTTGGAGGAATGACTTCAACATGACATTCGTTACCACTAATAATCTCTTGCTCAGATTCTGCAATAAAAGCAATGATATTAAGTTGATTTGGATTCAAAATAACTTCATTAATGCTTGAAGGAATTTCCCAAGTATAGGTTCTATCAACAAAAGTTCCTTGTGTTGTAGTTGTGATATCATCACCCCACTGTCCTGTTAACATGTGGCGTAGCGCATGCATATGTAAATACTGATCTCCAACTACATAATCAGGGTTAGCTGCCATGCCAGATTGTGGACCTAAAATACTATCCTGAACCAAGGCAACATTTAATTTGTTGGTAGGTGGAGCATCTGTTCCAGTATAATATGTTTCAACGTGTACTGTTAAAAGAGCAGGTGTTACGCTAAAATCAACAGAGGCTTCCACTCCTAAATTAACGTAAGAGGCTTCTGCTAAAACCATTCCTGCAGCTGTGGCAAAATCACCACGACTCATTGCACTACCAGAGCCTTGTTGCATTCCTGGAAATAAATGTCTGTTTATTGTTCCAGCAGGGTAGCCAGTTAAACCAGTTTGACCAGCAATTGCCGCACCCCATTCAGTATTGAAATCTGGTTCACCGGCGCCAGGGGTTGCGAAACTTCCAGTGTGAATGTTGATTAGAAATGCATTCCCAGGGTTGGCTTCTGCTACTAAATTTGCTAATCGGTGTCCATCTGGGCAATACCCACAATGTATTCCGGTAAATTCTTCTAAGATAACCTTTTTATTTTCGGCATCTGTACTGACTATGGTTTGAGAGAAAACTTGTCCAATCCCAACCATTAATAATAATAAAAGTAAATTTCTTTTCATGTTTGTGTAATTTGATTAGTGTGGGACAAATATAAATATATTATAAACTTGTACAAACTTTGCAAAAAAATTAATTAAGGTAATTATTGATTATAAAAAAAACGCCTAAGTGATTAGGCGTTTCGATAAATTTACAAAATGTTTATTATTTTAGGATACTTAATTTCTCAATATGTATTTTTCCATCAATATTTAATTGGATAAAATAGATTCCATTTTCAAGAGAAGAAGTATTGATACTAAGATTTTGCATTCCAGCTGCATATTTTTGAACAGGGATTAATAGTGATTCGACACCAGTACTATTATAAATTTCTACTGATATGTTTGCATCTTGTTCCATGTAAAAAGATAATTGAGTAGCGTTAGAAGAAGGATTTGGGAAGACTTTAAATTCTGATACAAATTCATTAGAAGATTCGATACCAGTGATGTCACCAGCCATAAATGGGATGTCGTACATGGCTTCTAATTCATCAGTGATAAAAGCAAATACTGTTCCATTATCTTTAAGTTTTAAATAGCCGTTTCCTGCAAAACCATTTCCTTGGGTATCATATAGGTAATAAGTATAGCAACCAGAGCTTTCGATAGGTAGTTCCATGGTAATCAATTCATTATTTGAATAACCGCTACCTTCAGCTAGAGTTGCTCCCATTTCATCTTTAAAAGCCCATGAAATTTGAGAACCAAATGAAGAGCCTACGAATAACTCCATTTCAATGGTCTTAGATACTTCATCTGCTTTGCCAAATTCAGTTTCATTGCTATTATTATCTGGGTTTTGGTCAGCTTCGCCATTTGGGTTGAGTAATTCAACTGCAAATGTGTTATTGTCTTGAGGTTCGAAAATATATTCAGGAAGGACAATCGACTTTGATTGATAGTAACCCAAATTACCAATCCATTCATAAATTGAAGCTTCACCATCATTAACGAAATATTCAATATCCAAGCTAGTAAGAATTTGTCCGCCATAATTCTTAATCATCACAGTGGGGGTAATCTGATTGCCGCATACATTTCCAACTGGAAAAGCAACGCTAGGTACTGAAACATCATAATCAAATTCGGCTTGAACTAATGGTGCTTTGGCTCCATTTAATATTTCCTTTGTACCCATATCTTGAACAGCAACTACTATTTCACATTCGTCTCTTACCCATGAGGCATCTAAATCAAAGTTAAGTTCTTTTACCACTTCGTTTCCTGCTGAAAAATCTAAAGCTGTTCCGTTTTGATCAGGGACCATTAACCGGTTTACAAAATGTAGCTCAGTCATTCCTTGCCAATTTTGTTGAATATTCGACTCTGTAAGGAAAAGATGAAGTACAACATCATTATTATAATCTGCTACTTTAGAAATATTGATTGTAGCCGTAAAGTTGTTGTCCCCATTGTCAGTATAGGAGAAATCTAAACTAAAAGAAGTGGGAGTGCCCATGCTTTGATCTACTTTTGGTACATAAGAATTGTACATATTAGAGCCAGCAGCACCTCCTCCTACTACAGGTGAACCACCATCAAAATTGGCAGTTGGATATCCTGTGATTGCATATAAGTTGTTTCTTGCATTGGAATAATCGTTGGTATACGAATCTCCATTATGATTTTCAATAATAGCTACTGGATGGTCGAAATGAACCAGATCATCAGCTCCATTTGCTGCTCCAGGACAATATTGGCACCAGGTTCCTGTTCCTATTTCTACTACTACAAGGTTTCTTGTAATTTCATTGAGTGGAGCTCTTTGTGCTTGAACAGTCCAAAGGCCCATTACAATGAATAATAGTGAGAGTGTAAAGATTTTTTTCATAATTAAAGGTTTTTGTTAAAATTAATTTATCCTCAAATATACATATTTAATTATTGATGAAATATTTGCGAGCCAAGATTTAAGTATTTATTATGTTTTTTTGATGAAAATATAGGAGATAATCGCTATTATTGGATAATTAAAAACTCTAAATTCACATACCTTTTTAAAATAATTACATAAGTATGAGCAACTTTTTAAAAAAAATATTGTATTCTTGATGAAGACTAATATGTTTTTTGTTTATTTTTACAGCCAAATCAAGAAATATTAAAAATTTAAATAATTATCGATGAAAAAAACACTACTCTTTTACGCCTTATTTCTTCAGGCCACCTTTTTATTAGGACAAGGAAGTTTACAATTATTTAGTGATGAAGGTGTCGAATTTGCTAATGGTCAGCAGCATCATGTGTTCGTTGATTTTGCAGAATGGGAAACTGTATCACCAGAGTTGTTTGTGAAAAACATCTCTGCAAATGATATCTCTGTAAAAATTCGAGTGGAGCAAATAAGTCTTCCTGAAAATACTTCGACCTACTTTTGCGGACTTGGTAGCTGTTTTGCTCCAGGAACAATGGAGACTCCTGAGCCTTTTTTAATTCCTGCTGGCGAGCAAATTGGCAATGCAGGGGTATTTACTTCTCATTATCAACCAGGTGAGGTTTTAGGAAATGCTATTATGCGCTATACTTACTTTGATGTAGATAATTTGAATGATACCATTTCTGTAACTTATACTTTTGTGGGCTCTCCATCTTCTGCGCCAATACAGCTGTTTGATCATCACAATATTGAAGTAGTAAATGGTGATTTTATTGAGCTGCCTGTGACTGACCTATCCGCTTTTGAGATTGTATCACCAGAACTGTTTGTTAAGAATAATACAGATCAAGTGATGTCACTTCGTTGTAGAAAGGAAGTAATTGAAGAGGTAAGTGGTTCGGTAAATTATTTTTGTGCTTTAGGTGTTTGTTTGCCTCCAACTGGTGACGAAACCACTAAGGAATATGTGCTGGGAGCAGGTGAAATGGCCATTCCAGGAGAACCTTTTACGTCTCATTATACTCCTAATGAGCAGAATGGAAATACTATTATAAGATATAAATATTTCAATATAGCTAATGAAAACGATAGTCTTTCATTTACTGTTGCTTTTAGTGATATTACTGGGATTGATGATGATTTAAATAGCAGTGTACTTATGGTATATCCGAATCCTGCCAATGATTTTATTAAGGTAAATCTTCAAGAATTAAATCTTAATGATGGTCGTATAGAGATTTATAATGCGTTAGGAACCTTGAGTTTTGAACAAAATTTTAGAGGTGAAAGTGAAGTTACTCTAGATTTAAGTCAATTACCCAGAGGTGTTTATTTATATCGTGTAGAATCCCAAGGAGGTTACACAGCTACTTCCAAGTTAATCCTAAAATAATTAATGATACTATATATTTACAAAAGGCTCGTTTTGCGAGCCTTTTTTTTGCTTTTATATTTGTATTTCAATAATATATATCAAAGACAGCATCGCCCTAACAAATGTAACAGATTCCTTGCTACACTTATTTCTGATAGTTATTAACCTGAGTTCGGATTTTAAGCGTCTGAAAATGAGAATATAACAGTGAGTTTTCTACACGAAATATTAGGAGAATTCATGAGTATTTATTATCTTTGCGACTGATAATCAAACAATTAACAATAAAACTCATGAATATCTCCAGTGACAAAATTACCGAAATATTTTATTTAGCAGATGATTTTTGTTCTGAATTTTTCAAAACAATGAATTCTTACACTTTAGGAAACAAGCCAAAAAGGAAACCTATTTTGTCAACAAGTGAAGTTATAACTATTATGGTTTTGTTTCATTTTGGACAATTTAGAAACATGAAACATTTCTATCTTGTTTATGTCAAAAAACATATGCAATCTTATTTTCCTGCAACAGTTTCTTATACTCGTTTTGTTGAACTAATGCAACAATCTACTTTACCGATGACCTTATTATTAAAGACCTGCCGTATGGGAGAAATTACTGGAATATCTTTTATAGATTCTACCCCTATCAGAGCATGTAAGAACAAAAGAATTCGAAATAATAAAACTTTCAACGGTATTGCTACAACTGGGAAAAGTACAATGAGATAGTTTTATGGCTTCAAATTACATCTGATTATCAATGACAAAGGAGAAATATTGAACTTTGTAATCACCCAGGTCAGTGTTGATGATAGAGCTCCTCTAAAAAACAAAAGTTTTATTCAAGCAATTAAAGGAAAATTATATGCCGACAAAGGTTATGTCTCAAAAGCATTAACAGAACTCCTTTTTATAGATGGTCTTCATCTTATTACAGGTATTAGAAATAATATAAAAAACACCTTGATGGAGTTAAAAGACAAAATTCTATTGAGAAAAAGATCAGTTATTGAAACGGTAAATGATGAACTAAAAAACATGTGCCAAATTGAACATTCTAGGCACAGAAGTTTTGAAAATTTTATCTCCAATATTATCGCCGCTCTTATCGCATATTCATTCTTTGCTAAAAAACCTTCTATAAAATATGATTTGGAGAAAGACGATCAATTAGCTCTGTTTTTATAATCGAACTCGGGTTATTATAATAATCAATATGGGAGAGGCTGCTCTTGTTGGTGAGTTTTGATGGGTCACATTAAAAATTATGGGGAGCAATGGTTTTTAGCCTTTTCATAGTTACAATGCTATTAAGCAATAATAGACTTAGGAATTAGGCGGGGTGGCTTTTCCCAAACACGTCGAAGTGTAATCGGTGAATTATAGAATATTAGATTTTTCAGCAAAGGGCTTTAGCTTTTAAAATAATGACATTGGAGGTGATGGAAATAGAACCGACTGCTTTGGTTCTGATAAACATGTACAGTCA
>NZ_JABKBZ010000289.1:0-426 GCF_013166635.1 Lentimicrobium sp. S6
TTTTCGGCTGCTTCTTTTATTAATTGAAGCTTTTCTTCTTTTGTAAACTTTCTTTTTTCTGTCATGATCGTACAAATTTATAGATTTCTAACTATAACTTTGTCCGATTGTTTAAGGGGCCAAAACACAAAGACTTTTTTTAGATTTATATTTTAATACTCCAAAGAACTATAGGAGATCTTTGTTTTATGATAGACTAATAGATGAATAATTTCAGATAAATTAGGCAATACCAGTGCCAAATCGAGCAGACTGTCCTACCAGAAATAGCTAGCAGAGAAAGACTCTCACACCACCGTACCTACGGGAGCTTTACTCTTTCTTTCAAAACAATTATCCACTGAATTATGGTTTAGCTCTGCCTTTCCACAAAATGCTTGACCATGGGAATACCCAAACGGATGAGGTTTTTACACTTACGCTCAG
>NZ_JABKBZ010000290.1:0-422 GCF_013166635.1 Lentimicrobium sp. S6
ATACAATATTGAATAATAATAATATCCTTTTTCTAGAAGCTGCACAACAGCGCAATATTTATAGCCCAGGGCGGAGCGCTGGGTTATAAATATTTGATTTGGTCTTTTGCCAAATGATAAGTTTCATTGATATATTTAAGGTACAGTGGCAATCAATAAGCTCAGTATGAAATCTTTTCCGATTATTACTTTTTTTTGGAAAAAAGTAACCAAAAATCCAGACAAAATAAAGCTTCCTCCCACAAGGCCAAAGCTGGCCCGCTATTTTGTCGGGCCACCGCTCGTCTTTCAGATTTTGATTTGACTTTATGTATAGAATTTCCTCGCTTAACTATACATACAATATTGAATAATAATAATATCCTTTTTCTAGAAGCTGCACAACAGCGCAATATTTATAGCCCAGGGCGGAGCGCTGGGTT
>NZ_JABKBZ010000291.1:0-419 GCF_013166635.1 Lentimicrobium sp. S6
AATAGTCGAGCATGCCTTCTGGAAAAAACAAACTCATAATAGCCAAATCATTTTGCATAATTGATGTGATTCTTTTTTTCAAAAGTATAACATTTTAGCTCATCCCCCCAGGTTTTGTTCTTGACCCGCTATTTGCTCCCATACCGAAGCTCGTCGCACCCACAGGCAATAAAATCTTTCAGCCCACCAGCCATAGATGGTAGCCCCGAAATAATAACAGCACTCATAGAGCATGCCCGAAAAAGTGCTACGTTTTTAAAAAGTATTAGATAAATTATTAAATAGGGTTACTCATTTAGTTCACAAATAGTTGTATATGAGTATATTATTTTGTAAATTGTATTCAAATTCAGGAACGATGAGGATACTAAAAAACATTGATAGACAGACGTTTAAAGAAAGATTTACAACAAAAGAAG
>NZ_JABKBZ010000292.1:0-413 GCF_013166635.1 Lentimicrobium sp. S6
CTGAAGTTTCGCACCAAATCAGACTGCCTTATCAAGCTGAATTAGAATAGGTTCTTTTTCTCTAAAAAACAGAAAATTTTCACTATTGTTGATTAACTCATGTGCAATTTTCTGAAAATCAACACCATCTATTACTTTTTCCAAAAAGTCCATTATTTGGTATACTATCAACAAAATCCTATCATTCAATTTGTGTTCGATGTAATCCTGTTTCAAGTCCCTAAATAAACCACCGATCGTTTCGTAAGCCTCCATTCGGAACCTGATGCTGGTGAGTAAATATTGAATCATAATAATAGTAGTTTGGGCTATTTGGACATCAAAATTCGTAGACTGACAGGTGCCTAATTTGAATAATTGTTTAACCTCCTTAAAAAAGACTTCAATAGTCCATCTAATGCTATAGATTTCAA
>NZ_JABKBZ010000293.1:0-406 GCF_013166635.1 Lentimicrobium sp. S6
AAGTCGTAACAAGGTAGCCGTACCGGAAGGTGTGGCTGGAATACCTCCTTTCTGGTGTATTTCTGTCCTATCAGTTTTTTGATATAAAGGATATCTTGCACTTTTGCTACTATTATATTTCATATATTTTCTTGGGGAATTAGCTCAGTTGGCTAGAGCGCCTGCCTTGCACGCAGGAGGTCATCGGTTCGACTCCGATATTCTCCACTAATCCTTATAGGATTATAAAGAAAACCTAGGAGGAATCAATCAGGGATATTAAATGGTTCAATTCCATATCCTCCACTTCTAAATGCATTAAGCATTTACAAAGAGTTCTTTGACGTATTGAAAGATGACATTGATAAAATAGAATAAAAATAACGAGCGCCGATGCGACGAGCAAATTTATTTGCAAATCAACTTG
>NZ_JABKBZ010000294.1:0-397 GCF_013166635.1 Lentimicrobium sp. S6
GTTCTTTCATTCCTTTTTTTTGCTGCTCGTAATAAATCATTCTCTTCCATTAAACGGTAAACTTTTTTGTGGTTGATATAATATCCTAGCATCATTAAAGCAAAATACATCTTCCTATAGCCGTATTTAGTATCTGGATCTGATTGAATCTCTATAATATCTTCAACAACCTGAATATTTTCTACTTCAGATGTTTCTGTTCCAGTTGTTTTTAAAGTTGTCTTGGTAGGCTTTCTGCCTGAGCGATTACCTGTGGGTTGATAATAATATTGATGCTTAGTTATTCCTGATATATCTAAGGCTACATTGCGTATTAATCCTAACCCAATATATTTTCTAGCTAATTCTTTTTTCTCGCCCAGGCATACTTCTTTTTTAGCAGTTCTGTTTTTAAATG
>NZ_JABKBZ010000295.1:0-392 GCF_013166635.1 Lentimicrobium sp. S6
TCGGCTCTAAAGTCGGCCACGGGAGCAGGTTCTACTACGATCAAAGTGGTATCGCTATCGCTACATCCATTGCCATCCTCTACTATGAGGATAATTTCATAGGTGCCTACAGATGTAAAATCATGACTTGGATTTTGCTCTGTGGAATAATTGTTACTACCACTTGCAGGGTCACCAAAGCTCCATTCCCAGCTCACTACCGCAGCTCCATCAATAATACTCTTATCGATGAAATAGGTAGAGCTACCGGCGCAGGCGCTATAATAGTTAAACTTGGCGGTTGGTCCTTGCCAAATGGTTACATTTTGAGTAATGCTGTGCTCACAGCCATTGGTATCGGTTACCGTGAGGTCTACCAAATAATTACCAGAAAACTGATAAAGATGTGTTGG
>NZ_JABKBZ010000296.1:0-386 GCF_013166635.1 Lentimicrobium sp. S6
TAGGTTTCATCTCCTTCAAATCACCAAATAATCAAAGCATTAAAATCTATATTATTAGTCATTCTTCAGGGCATTTTTTATTTTAAAAACTCTTTAAGCGGCCAAAAAAGTTCGAACTTAAAATGTCATCGCCTAAAACATGAAATCAAGAACTTCGTCTCTACGTATTCACCTCATGAATGCCCAATGCCTTTCGAACTTAAAATGTCCAGACCTAAAACATGATGTAAATCTACTAATTTATTACATAAAGTTATTCATTTTTAAAAAAGTAAAGACAACCAGGAACTTAAATTTCCCACGACTGAAACCAAGTCAAAGTCGTTTTGTTATTCACACGCTTTGCCTTTTTTAAAAATCAAGATAGGCAGGACTTAAAAGGCCCG
>NZ_JABKBZ010000297.1:0-383 GCF_013166635.1 Lentimicrobium sp. S6
ACTGGCGATACATTCTATGGTAATATTGGCTGGATTGCTTGCTGTTGGATTTACATTATCTAAGATTGTAATAGTCTGTGTTGTAGATGCTGTATTTCCGCCTCCATCTGTATAAGTCCATGTTCTGGTGACAGTTCCGTTACAATCTGTGCCAACTATAGCAGCGTCTGTTCCGGCTACACTTCCTGAACCATCGCAATTATCTGTCCAAGATAAATTGCTCATCACTGGGACATCGTCGATACATGTTACTGTTACATCGGCTGGGGCTGCTGCGAATACTGGATTCGTAGCATCCTCTATAATAATATCTTGTGTTACATTGATACTGTTTCCACAAGCATCTGTTACTGAATAGGTTCTGGTAATGGTCTTGGGATTTG
>NZ_JABKBZ010000035.1:0-56530 GCF_013166635.1 Lentimicrobium sp. S6
TGTAAAACTCTTTTACCTCAAAATAATCTAAGATAAATGCGGGTAAAAACTCTTGTAATATTGTTAATTCCAAAACTTAATTTTTGTCAGCTAAGATAAGGATTCCCCATAGTTTTTAATGTGACCCAAAATATTGATGCCTATTACCCGGTAAGAGCTGGTAATAATTTTTTAGTTTATACTCAAATGAACGATAAGGAGCAATTTTGGATGGTGAGTTTAACGAGTGGAAAACTCCTCTGGAAGCAAGATTTAGACCTTGACCATGATAAAGAGATTGCAGGTGGATTTATCAGTATTGAAGAAGATGAGGAAGCTAAAGGCTTAATGTGTAATCCTGTTGGAGATAGTAAAGGTGGTGTTTTTACCGCTGTTCATGACAGGTTAATATACTTTAATAAAAGTGGGGAAATTGTTTGGAACATACAATACCCAAGCATGTTTGGCGATCAAGAAGGATTCTTTAAAGCAGCCTCAGTATTGTATTCAAATATTTTCCCAGATATTAAGGGTGAAAATCTATACGTTTTTAGCGGTGGATATATGTCTTCTTTTAAAGTCTCAACTGGCGAATTAAGCTGGGATAAACCAGTAAAAGTTACTGGCCCAGTAAAAAACCTGATTTTTGAAAAAGAAGGTATGATATTAATTCCTGCCAGTGACAATAATGCCATGAAAAAACACAAGCTACAATTTGTTGATTATAATACCGGAGCTACAAAATGGGGCGAAAAAGGAATAGAATTTAAAGGAGGTTACATACAATCTCGATTCTGTAAAAATGGAATCGCATTCATTACGAAATCCTATATGGCTGAGACTTTTTTCTTAAACATCATCAATCAAGAAGAAGGGAGCTTAGAACTGAAAAAATCAATCAAAATATTCCCTGGGCCATACGAATTCGAAGAAGTTAAAGGTGGACTACTTATCTCATCTCCCCATGGAGCCAACATCTATAATTATGAGACAAAAGAATTAGTCATTAACAAAGAACTAAAAACGGGTGGAGATGATTTCCTTTTAAAAACCAAACACAAAGACCAAGTTTACTTCTACTCATCCGCAAAAAGATACATTATACAATTCAACACGAACACGTTAGAAGCCAAGCAATTCAATATAGACAAAATTAAATTTGATGGCGGTGACGAAGCAAAAGGATTAGATTCTTTTGAGGATGGTTTGGCTTTATATTCTGATCAAAACTTATTAAAATTAGACTGGGATGGTAAAACAATATACAAAAAATACTACCCTGCTCCTGGAGCTGGCTTTCTAAATGTAGCCGGAAATGTACTTGGTGCCACATTAAAGGTTATGGGTGGCTTGGCACAAGTAGCGGCATCACAAGCGATAGTTGCATCAGTAGAATCTTACGATCAAAATATGCGTGAAGGAATGGATGCTCTTGACAAAGCTTATGTAGAAACTAAAGGATATGACGCAGATCTCGCAGAATACCGAAAAGATGTCACAGAATACAAAGAAGGAATGGATGAAGCCAAACAAGAGCTAAACTCAGACATGCAAGAAATGGCTGCAATGGGTGTTTTAAACGCTGTGGATTTAGGAGATAATATCAAAGCCATTTCTGAGCGTTTTAAAAATTCTAAAGCCACTAAAAAATATGTCCTTTTAATGACAAAGGATAAAGAAAGAGGAGGGATAGGCTTAGCAATAGTTTCTAAATTAGATGGAGATATCAAAGGCTTTATCCCCATGAAGTTCAGTAAAGAAAACCCTTCTTACACAGTAGATCCATTTTCAAACATCCTCTTCTGGATGCCAAATCTAGATAATGGAACCAATACTTTTGGAAAATATAATGACATTAAAAAGATGGAAAAAAGCGGGACTATTCTTTCTTTTGATTTAAATACACTCTAATCAAATATGCATAACTCACGAACCGATGCAGAAATGTATCGGTTTTTTTGATCATAAAAAAAGGGCAGGTTTCAAAAAACCAGCCCTTATCAAAAACAAAAGTACAATCTATATGTTACAAATGATTGCAATCCGATTATTAACTAATAATATATTATGATATCAATAAATCCAAAATAATCGTATATATATTCGGGTTTGTGTCAAAACAAAAAGAACTTAGATTTTCAAAAATCTGATGGAACAAATATACCTTATCATAACAGCATTCTAATGGGGGAAAAACCTATTAACTTGAGTGTTTCAACCTAAGGGATTTCACTTAGGTTGGTATAAGAATATCGAACTTGCTTAAATTTAACTTTTAATTCTGTGTGAGCAAATAAAAAAAAGCACCTATAACAATGTTATAAGTGCTTGATGTGGGGACTGCTGGATTCGAACCAGCGACCCTCTGCTTGTAAGGCAGATGCTCTGAACCAACTGAGCTAAGCCCCCATTACATTTTGTACTTTGCTAATTCCTTTTTGTCCTTAGCGAGTGCAAATATAGAATATTTTTAAATATACGAATCAGATTTTTAAAATATTTTTCTGAATTATGATATTTGCATTTATCCAAGGTTTTAGACAAAAAAAAAGCATTCAAAACCTAAGTTTTAAATGCTTTTTTAGTGGGGACTGCTGGATTCGAACCAGCGACCCTCTGCTTGTAAGGCAGATGCTCTGAACCAACTGAGCTAAGCCCCCATTAAATTTTGCACTTTGCTAATTCCTTTTCGTCCTTAGCGGTTGCAAATATAGAGATATTTTGAAAATACAAGCCATTTTAGAACTATTATTTCAAATTTATTTTTTCACCAATCGTATCCCTTTATCTTCCAATACAATAAGCCTTTTACTATAAAGAGTCCCTAAAGCTTTTTTAAATACTTTTTTACTCATATGAAGAAATTCTGCTACTTCCATGGGATGACTTTTGTCGTGAAGTGCTAAATAACCATCATTTTTCTCTAATTTATCTAGAATTTTCTGAGCCGCTGGCTCAATACTTTCATAGCCCTGTTGCTGTAGACTCAAATCAATTTTACCATCTGGACGGATTTTCTTCACCCAAACCTTTAGTTTATCTCCTATTTCCAATGTCCTGAAAGTTTCACTTTTATATAGTAATCCTTGATGCGCATCCTCAATAATAGCTTTAAAACCCAAGTCTGATTCATCAATAATAATGGCATCTACTTCTTCACCTTCCTTAACTACGATATGTTCTGTAACCAGATATTTATTGAGCTTGGTAGTACCGAATAGTCGTTCAGTTTTCTCATCTAAAACTAAACGCACCACCACGGTATCACCTGCTGACATTCTATGTTGTTGCTCGCTAAATGGAACCAATAAGTCCTTTTCCATACCCCACTCTAAGAAAGCACCAAATGAATTGACATCTTTTACTAGTAAAAAAGCAAACTCATTGACACGAATCAAAGGCGTATCTGTAGTAGCTACAATTCTATCTTCAGAATCTTTATAAACGAACACTTTAACTTGTGTACCCTCCTCACAATTTTCAGGCACATATTTATTGGGCATCAGAACCTCATAATCCTCATCATCAACCAAATACCATCCATTATCTGTTTGTCTTTTTGCCGCTAGCTCGTTATATTCTCCTAATTGTATCATTTCAATATTTTTTTTGCAAAGGTAATTTAAACCACGAAATAACCATTCTTCAATTGTGGAACCACATTAAGGCTATCCAAAGTCAGACAATAATCCACATCATTCTTAAATCCTTTAGCCCTTAATAAATTTAAATGGTAACAGTCTTTCAAACTCTCTTGAAGCTTATTTTCATCTTTAATAGCTAATGCCATGGATTGTGCACTGTCACTCAGTTTATAGCCCTTAGTTCTTGTCAACCTGTTAACTAAAATACCTGCTGCTAATGAATCATCTAGACTAAATTGCCCATTAGTTCCAGAACAAATGATGGTGATATCCTCTTCTAATAAATCTAATCGTTTAACTACTGCTTTCATATTTACAAAAGCAGCTGTAACAACTTTTATAGCACGATGGGCTATTGCTACCGCTTGAGTCCCATTGGATGTACAGAGAACTATTTCTTTTCCATCAATAAGCTCGCTACGCATTTCAAGAGGAGAGTTACCAAAATCAAATTTCGCTAACTTTATGGCATTTCTCTCGCCAGCCAAAAGTAGATTAGTATTTTGAGTTTTTAGAGTTAGAGCCTGTTGAGAAGTTTGAACCGTCTTTACTTTTGTGGCACCATTTGCCAAAGCTGTGGCCATGACAGAAGTTGCACGAAGCACATCTATCACAACAGCTACTTGTCCAACTAATTCCTTAGGAGCCACATCCTGATGCCGAAATATCACATTTATTTCGTGCATTAGAAACCAATATTAAACCCACCTGACAATGTAGTCTGGTTTCCAATATAAAATTCTGGCGTCCATTTTTTTACCAATTCCTCATCTCCTTCAATATTGCTAATGGTGGCATTGGCCCAAACATATACATTATTTACTACTTCATATTTAATGTTCAAAGCATAAGTAGTATTCTTCCAAGATACTTCTTCCATAAATGGTACAGCAACAATAACATTTCCGTCTTCATATTTCTCATCAGGTCCATGGCGAGCAATAAAAGCCTCCCCTTTTATATGCAGGCCTCTAATGGGTTTAAACTTACAATAGAAATATATTTCGTCGCTATTATCGCGCAAATAATAACCCATATTGTAATTGTTAGACTCAAAAGTTGTTGTAGAAATAGGATGCTGGAAAGTTCCAGGCAAAGTTTTTGAATACTCAAATCCTATCTCGTAATTATTCACCACGAAATTACTTAACTGAAAACCGCCTTTCCAACTCCAGAAATTATGAAGAGAATCCGTTTTCATTCTATCGAACTTTATTTCATCAGAATATAAAGCGCCGTATAAATGCAAATGCCTGATCAACCTCACAGAAACATCAGCAAAGAGCTGAGAATTTTGTCCTGCTTGCCCATAACTATCTGTAGCATTATATGTATGGTCTATAGGTTTGTAAACAAATATGGGCATCCAGAAGGCTGGATGATCCACATCACTATAAACAATACTATTTCCTATGGAAACATTTAATCCTTTTATGGGACGAACAGTGAACATATTAGCTGTCATCCACTTTTTGCGAAATACGGAGCGATAACGAGGATCATTGCTTGTACCATCCCAATAACTACGCGCACTATCCACTACTTCACTCACCAACCAGCCATGAACATAATTAAACTCGAGCCAATAAGCAGGTTTTAACTTAATAGCTATTTGAGCAAACGATGGCTGCTTACCTGAGAAGATATTGGCGCCGTGGGTATTGGTTCCCCATTCAAAATGGTCTTTTATCACGCCTATTTCTCCCCAATTCCAACTAAAAGTAACTCCTCCTCTCATCTCACTCCAATCCACTCCTCCGTCTCTATACTTAAAATTCCCTCCAGACATGGGAGTCAAATAATCCGTCTTATTAAAAATAGTTGTACTATGATGATCTCGGAGACTGGCATAAACGCCAACATGCTCGCCTATATATCCATAACCTTGCAGCCCACCATAACTAAAAGACTCTGTTCCATTATCGTTATTAAACATATTATAACCGTAGACTGGCTGTATTTGAAAGCTAAATAATTTATCTTGATAGAATCCTCCTAAGGGATTGATATCTATTCCAAACCCGTCAGTTTTCTTAAGAAAGTTAACCTTAGGATTTAAACTCAACCTATCATGTAATTCCAAGGTAAAACCTGTCAAATAGAAATCAAGTTCTTTAGATTGTCTTTGAGACATTTCGTTACGATATCCTTCCGCCTCTTCCAGTTTCTCTGCGATAAAATTTCTGCTATAGGGTTTTATTACACTATTGATTTCTATCCAACCCTCAGTTGCCAATTCATCTAAATAATCATAGATATTTTCATTGCTAATATGTTCATACACCACTTGAGAATGTATATTAATCAAAGCCGAAAACATCAATATCAATCCTATTATATATTTCTTCATATTATGCATTTTTAGAAAATAGTTTTAGGAACATTTTAATGAACCAATGAAAAACTTTGTAATGGCTATTGGTAAAACGGCCATAATTGAGGATTCTTCCTCCAAATTTACTTTTAAACTCACGAACGCCATAAGAATGTGACGGTACTCCGGCACCCATAAAATCGAAACCTGTGAAGTCATTATCCATGGCATATTTTATACCTGCCCATGTAGCCATTACTGAAGGATAAGCGGGTTTACACTCTTGATCTAATCCAGCCACATACCACTCATATACCATTTTATGCTGATAAATAGGCAACATAATCCCTCCTACTATCCTCCCATCATAATGCACCAAAAGGTATTTCCCATGACCTTTTTGAACCACATGATTATAAAAACTCTCAAAGAAATGCCAATCAGGAAGTGGTTTATTAATTTTTGTGCGGTACAAATCGGCTAGAATCTCATAAAACTGATTGACTTGGCCAATATCTGGTTTTTTAATGATTTTAGCTCCATTGGCTATGGCTTTTTTAATCTGACGACGTTTACTTTTACTAAATGAAGCTTCCACATCACGATTAGTCAGAGGAATCTGATAATTCAAATGCGCCTCATATTTAAAGCCGTTCCTCAAGAAAACATCTATTTGATGGCTCCAACTGTGTAAATTTCTAATTTCAGAATAAATAGCTTTGTGTTTAGTAAAATCAGCATAGACTTTCAGTAATCCATCGAGTATTTTCTCCCCATTGGTAGGAATCAAAGGTCCTCCAACAATTAATGATCGCCTAAAAAACCTATCTGGGATTCGCTTACTTTTTCGTTGAATCACAAATAGGAATCCTCCCAGTAACTTTTTACTATTGCTATCTTTTGCCACACAATAAAAAGGACGAAACTCACTAGTGTGTATGTAAAATTCATAAAACAAACTCATTTGAAAAGAATTACCTCTGGGATGAGATTTTACAAAATCATCCCAAGAATCTCCAATATTGTTTTTATGAATGAAATATTCTATCATGAGGGTTTGAAGATAGCTATTTTTTATAAATCTGTTTCAAAAAAGCAGGAACTAGCAAATAAGTGGTCAATAAACCTGCCACATTATAAATCAAATCTAAAGGATTAAATGTCCTATCAGGAATCCAAATTTGATGTATTTCATCGGCACATGCAAAAATAACTAAACCAATTATTGCCCAAAAGTATTTTCTAAATGGAAAAACGCCATCGATACTAGATTTCCATACGATAAAGAAAGTCCCCCAAATGGCAAAAACTCCAAAGTGTTCCAGATAATCCAAACGGAAAGGTTCATTCCATATATTTATCTTTTGTGTTGGAATATTGGGTAAAGAAGACAATATAAAAATAGTTAATCCCCAAAGCCAGAATAGTATTTTAAATAGTTTCTTTTGTTGAAGTAGTTGCTTCATAAATTAATTACTCCTAGCCTTTTTAATGAGAATATTATAAAATGCTTTAAAGAAATAACTCACATCGGTTCTAAAAGGATGTTTTTCGTATGCTTCTAGGTATTTCATTTCAGACGCCATAATTTCTTCTAAAGTCACAGGCATATCTACGTAGAAAGGAGGAACTAAGCCTGGTTTATATTTTAACCTACGTTCTTTTAATTCATCGGAATAAAGATTAAAATAATGGGAACTTAATGGCCTTACACCAACAATTTTCATCTCTCCTTTAAACACATTGAGGAACATCGGAAGCTCATCTAACCAAAATTTCCTCATAAATTTACCAATAGATGTCACACGAAAATCATCGGCAAACTTCCCTCCATCTTGTAATTTATTCCTATCGTAAATATAGCCTTGTAAATATTCAGAATAAGGATGCATGGTCCTCATCTTATAAACTCCAATTTTATTTCCTCCTTTACCAAAGCGACGAAGTTTAATTAAAGGACCATAGGTTGGGTTGGAATCAAATACCGGCTCAGCAATCTTACGCGTCACAAAGTATAAATCAGAGCCTATCAACTTTTCTTCTACTATTTCGAATCCACAACTATAAAGTCTACCGAAAGTTTCGGCTTTTGACATCACCCTATTCCTTCCTTTCGTTAAAATAAAATATATTTTTTTTGTAGTCCATAATTTTGGCATAATACGTTTAAAACCAAAATCGATACTATATACAACCCAGTTAATCCCCGGTGGGAATTTTTTCAATATTCTTTGTTTGCGGAGCGTATAGGTTTCCACATAATTAAGATACAAACCTCCCATGGGTAGCTTGGCGTTCACCGCTTCAAAAAACTTATTGATTCGAAGAATATCATTGATTCTCTTTAAATTTACTACTGAGTTATACTCTGCCTTAGGTTGATTATAAATATTGAATTTAGTTGAAGTGGAAACCAACATAAGACTTGGGTCTACCAAAGGAATATGCTCATCAATAAACTTAAGCACCTCATTACCCACTTCACTTTGTATCAATTGATGTTTTTGCTCCAATCCCTCGCTTGACTTGGCTTGCTCATCAAAAGTTGGATATTCATATTCTTTTTTGAATTTTGGAATCTTTTGAAAGCGCTCCAAGTCATCCATTTCCTTATTCAATTCTCGGTTGTGAACAAAGAAAGAACTCGCTACGCCCTCTAAAATTGTTGCAAAGACAACTGTTAAAACAATCATTAACCTACTATAGCTCAAAGAAGCAAAAAAGATAACAAAAGTGATAGAAAATAGGATAAAGAGATTGCTTTTTATAATAGACAACACATAAGCTTTGCTATTCTTAGCCTTATTAGGATGATATTTCCCAAAAATAACAGACGAACCTATCCATACCGCTTCAAATATTAAAAAAGGCACCCAATAATAATTAAATACCGCCTTTTCCTTGCCTGTCTTAAAATAAGCAGCCAACATAAAGGCAATAAATACAAAGAGTATATCAAAAAGTACAAAAATCAGTGTGCGTTTCTTCATTGAGATTTTGATTTGCTTGCAAATGTAGTGAATTAGAAAAAAAATCAATTATTATACGTTAAATAATTAGTGGCTATTTCGAAATTATCGAATTTTACTACTTTTGCAGGCACAAATCAAAAAAAGCATATGGATTTAAGCAAAATTTTATCGATAGCCGGTAAACCCGGATTACACAAAATGATTTCTCAATCTAAATCAGGATTGATAGTAGAATCTTTATTAGACGGAAGAAGAATCCCTGCATTTTCACACGAAAGAATTAGCTCTTTAGAAGAGATTAGCATATTCACTGAATTAGATGATGTTCCTTTGAAAGAAGTTCTTAAGAGTATTTATAAGAAAGAAGACGGAAAGAAAACCATCAGTCATAAAAGTTCTGCAAACGAGTTAAAAGGATTGATGCTTGAAATACTTCCTGACTATGATCAAGAAAGAGTATACGTTTCTGATATCAAGAAATTAATTAGCTGGTACAATCTTTTAATCGAAAATGAACTGATTGATTTAGAAGAAGCGACCAAAGAAGAAGAAGAAGCAAATTCTGAAGAAGAGACTTCAACAGAAAAATAAAAAAAATAAACACAAGATTTTAGCTATTAAAATCTTGTGTTTTTTAAACTGCAAAAAATGTATAAACTCATTATTCGTCCAGTTCTTTTCCAAATGTATGCTGAGAATGTTCATCATTTGATCAAAAAGACCTTGAAAATTGGATTTGCTATTCCATGCATTAAAAACATAGTGAGAGGATGTTATGCAGTTAAAGATAGTCGCTTAGAACGAGAAGTCTTTGGCATCAAGTTTAAAAACCCTGTTGGAATTGCTGCAGGGTTTGACAAGGATGCACAAATGTTTAACGAGTTGGCAGAATTTGGATTTGGTCATATAGAGATTGGTAGCGTAACTCCAAAAGCCCAGCCCGGAAATCCCAAACCAAGAGTATTCCGCTTGATTAAAGATCATGCGATTATCAATAGAATGGGCTTTAATAATGGCGGTATCGATTTCGCTGTTAAGAATTTAAAAAAGAGAAAAACCAAGGCTATCATAGGAGGTAATTTAGGCAAGAACACCGCAACACCAAATGATATAGCTGTACAAGATTATTTAGCTGTATTCGAAGGGTTATTTCCCTATGTGGATTATTTTGTGGTGAATGTAAGTTGCCCCAATGTGACTAATCTTTGTGAATTACAAGATCAAGACTTTTTAGAGGAAATTCTTTTTACAGTACAGAAAGCCAATAATAAGAAAGCCAAACGTAAACCTGTTTTACTTAAGGTAGCTCCAGACTTAAACGAGAAACAGCTTGATGAAGTAATCGATATCATTAAGAAAACCCAGATTGACGGCGTAATTGCTACGAACACCACCGTTACACGCGAAAACTTAGAATGCGAATTTGAATCGATAGGAAACGGTGGACTCAGTGGAGCTCCTCTAAAAAACAAGTCTACCGAAGTGATTAGATACCTCGCTACCAAGAGTAAAAAAGCATTCCCTATTATTGGGGTTGGAGGAATTCATACTGCAAAAGACGCACTTGAAAAAATAGAGGCTGGGGCTGATTTAATTCAAGTCTATACAGGATTTATTTATGAAGGCCCAGGAATTGCCAAAAGAATTAATAAAGCGATTTTAAAATCAATGAAATAATATAATTACTGTATTTTATTTCCTTCTTTATCTAAGAAAAGCCATTTTTCACCCATTCTTACCTTCAATTTCCCATCGTTAACATCCTCGGCTTCGTCGAATTTTATTTCAATAACAACTTTTCCAGTTAAATCCACATATCCAAATTTCTCTCCCTTCTTTACCACGGCTAAACCACCCTCAAAATACATCAAGTCATTATCATATTCAAATGGCACCACCTCGTTTCCTTTCAGATCTATTAGACCCATTTTTCCGTTTAAAACTACCGAAGCATAGCCCATATAAAAACAATCTGCTTTCTCGTAAACATGAGGAATGACTTCTTTTCCATCATTATCTACGAAGCCCCATTTACCCTCATCATTTTCTGAGGTAAAAACATCTTGACCAAAGGAAACAAGAGCAAAAAGACTAAATATTAAGCTGAACAAAAGTGATTTCTTCATAATAGATTTCATTATATAATTTGGCTTGCAAAAATAATATTTTTTTAAAATGCTCAAAATTCATTTTCAAGATTCAAAAAACAACCTTATGAATATTCCGCATAGAACATTAAAAGGCTTACATATAACCTTCTCTCCTCTTTGAAAACTTGGCCAAACCTCCAAGAGAAGTCTCCTTATATAAACTAGGCAAATCATGTCCTGTTTGTTTCATAGCCTCTACGGTTTCATCAAAACTGACCAAGTGCGTGCCATCACCCAAAATAGCGAAGCTGGCGGCATCTATGGCTCTGACAGCACCGTGTGCATTTCTTTCAATACATGGAGCCTGAACTAAGCCCGCTATCGGATCACAAGTCAGGCCTAGGTGGTGCTCCAAACCTATTTCTGCAGCATACTCAATTTGCCCAGTACTTCCACCTACTAATTGTGCGGCAGCGGCAGAAGCCATAGAACAAGCCGCTCCAACCTCTCCTTGACAACCTACTTCAGCGCCAGAAATGGAAGCATTTTCTTTAATTAAATTCCCAACAAGACCTGCTGTTGCTAAGGCCCTTATTATTTTTTGATCGGTAAATTGGTAAGATTCCTGAAGAAACAAAAGAACAGAAGGTAAAATCCCACAGGAACCACAAGTAGGAGCAGTTACAACAGTTCCACCGCTGGCATTCTCCTCACTTACTGCTAAAGCAAATGCGAATAATTTAGATGTATTTTGTAAATGACGCCCCATGGTCTTGGAACGAACATAATAAGAGCTGGCTTTTCTTCTAATACCTAAAGGGCCAGGTAGAACCCCTTCATTTTCTAGACCATTTCGGATGGTGGCTTTCATCTGGGTCCAAATATCAGCTAAGAATGTTTTAAAATCGTTATCCTCCACCTCAAATACATACTCCCAATAGGATTTACCGGTTTGCTGTGACCAATCTAATATCCCAGCCATGGTGCGATAAGGATAAAGGTTTGCAGCCATTTGCATTTCGTCTTTATCGGCATCATTTACTATTCTACCTCCACCAACACTATAAACTAAATTCTCAGCTTGTAGACTATCTTTCTCGTCAAAGGCTTGAAATAATAAGGCATTGGAATGAAACTCTTTTCTTTCTTCAGGTTTCCAAATAATTTCTAGTTTTTTATCTTCAAAAACCTCCTCAATGGCTTGATCAGTTAAATGGCCTTTACCAGTTAATGCCAAACTTCCAAAAAGAGTCACCTTAAAACTTGAATACTTTTCGTTTTTTGATAAAAATGCAATAGCCGCTTTTCGAGGCCCCATGGTATGGCTACTTGATGGTCCTTTTCCTACTTTATATATTTCTCTGATGGATTCCATAATGTTGGTATTTGAAACGGCTAAATTAGGAAAAAGCTAGGATAAATAGGTGTTATTTTGTAAACCTAAATATTAAAAATCCTATAGTTTGAAATCCTAATAAAAGAAAGAATTTCTTCAAGTGGAATTTTATTATTCCGACCAATCAAATTAGTTAATGAGCTAGATAAGTATAAAGAATGCTTCGGATTAGGAAAATCAAAAACTACTTTATAAGAAAACATAGCGCTTTACACTATTGTATTAAAATAAAAAGGCAAAACCCTTTCGAGTTTTGCCTTTTAAAATAGTATTGACCCCGTCATTATACCATCGTATTCACCTTATAGAGTTCTACTTTTTTCATTAAAATATCCACATATTGTGCACGCGTGTAAGCGTAAGGATCTTTTAGGTTGTCTTTGGAGAGGTTACCTCTAAATTCATCTAAAGATTTATAATCTTTTCCATCCATCCAAGCTTCCATATCTTTTAACATGGTTGTAATATAATCTAAACCATTCTGATAAAGTGTACTAACCACTTGAACAGCTTCAGCTCCAGCTAAAATCATTTTTATGACATCTTTACCCTCGATAATTCCACTATTTCCAACTAGGGTAGCTTTCATTTTGCCATGTAACATTCCCATATATCTTAGTGACTGGCGATAATCTCCTTTACCACTCTTGTTAAAATTAAAAGTCAATTCCTCAGTATCAATATCTATATCTGGTTGGAATAATTTATTAAACAATACCAATGCATCAGCTCCTGCGCCTTCCATCATATGTGCAAAACGAAGGGTGTTGGTATAGTATGGACTCAGTTTTACTGCAACTGGAATTTTTAAAGCCTCTTTTACAGCAGAAGTAATATTCAATTGTTCTTCTAGAATCTCTTGACCTGATACACCAAACTCTCTTGGAGTAGCATAAAAGTTGAGTTCAATACCATCAACTCCTGTTTTCTCAATTTCCTTGGCATAATCTACCCATGTCTCTTTATAAACACAATTTAAACTTGCAATCAATGGAATATTCAAAGCTTCTTTGGCTTTCTTCAGTTTAAGAAGAAAATCTACAGGCCCAGCATCCTTCATATCAGGATATATATTAATCATTTCAGCATTTCGATTATTATACTCCGCCATAGCTTCTTCTTCAAAAAAGTTCTCTAGCTGTATTTGTTCTTCAAACAATGATTTATAAACAATTGCTCCTGCTCCTGCTGCTTCTAGTTTCTTTAAATGATTTAAATCGGTAACCAAATTACTAGCTCCAACTACTATGGGGTTCTTTAATTCTATGCCCATATAATTTGTTTTCAACTTACTCATATCTTTATATATTTAGTTTTTTTATTGGATTGTAAATATACAAATTATTAAGCTCCTTTTCAAAATTAAGGATGTTTTAACTATTGCCATATCAGCACTCTATATTATCGCAATCGTTTGAAATCATTATACAATCTATATCCTTTCTAAATTGCTGAAAATTAGCAATTCTTACGCGTTCTACGCAAAATTCACACTTAATTTTATTAAATTTGCATCCGCTAAAGCGGAGCACTGCTTTGGCATAAAATTGATATTTTAAATACTATATAAGATGGAAAATAAGAAAAAATTTATCACTTGTGATGGTAACTATGCAGCTGCACATATCGCCTATATGTTTAGCGAAGTTGCTGCTATCTATCCTATCACACCATCATCTAACATGGCAGAATATGTAGATGAGTGGGCAGCAGGTGGCAGAAAAAACATTTTTGGAGAGACCGTGACCGTATCTGAGATGCAGTCAGAAGGTGGTGCTTCTGGAGCCGTTCATGGTTCTTTACAAGCTGGTGCTCTTACATCAACATATACAGCTTCTCAGGGTCTACTCCTGATGATTCCTAATATGTATAAAATTGCTGGCGAATTATTACCAGGAGTATTCCATGTAAGTGCACGTAGCCTTGCTGCTCAAGCACTTTCTATTTTCGGCGACCACTCTGATGTGATGTCTGCCCGTCAAACTGGATTTGCATTCTTAGCAACTGGTGGCGTACAAGAAGTAATGGACTTAGCGGGTATTGCTCACCTTGCTTCTCTTAAAACTCGTGTACCTTTTGTACATTTCTTTGATGGATTCCGTACTTCGCACGAAATTCAAAAAGTTGAAATACTAAATAACGAAGATTTAGCTCCTCTTGTTGATCAAGAAGCCTTAGCTGCTTTTAGAGCCAATGCTTTAAATCCAGAAAACCCTGTAACACGCGGAACAGCACAAAATCCAGATATTTATTTCCAATCTCGTGAGGCTGCTAATAAATTCTACGATGCTATTCCTGACGTAGTTGAAGAATACATGCAAGAAATCACTAAATTAACTGGAAGAGAATACCATCCTTTCACTTATTATGGTGCTGAAGATGCTACAGACATTACTATTGCAATGGGTTCTGTAACTGAAACCATTAAAGAAGTTATTGACCATAAAGTGGCCAATGGTGAAAAAGTAGGCCTTATTTCTGTTCACCTATATCGCCCATTCTCTGAGAAATATTTCAGAAGAGTACTTCCTAAAACAGTGAAAAGAATTTCTGTTTTAGACAGAACAAAAGAACCAGGTGCTAATGGTGAGCCATTATACCTTGACGTAAGAGATATTTTCTACGGTGAAGAAAATGCTCCTATTGTAGTTGGTGGTCGTTATGGTTTAAGTTCTAAAGATACTACTCCAGCTCAAATAGTTGCAGTATATGAGAATTTACAATTGCCTGAACCTAAAAACAGATTCACTTTAGGTATTAATGATGATGTTACTTTCCTCTCTCTTCCTGTTGGTGAAGCTATTTCTCTAGCTCCAAAAGGAACATTTGAAGGATTATTCTACGGACTTGGCGCTGATGGAACAGTAGGTGCAAACAAAAACTCTATTAAGATTATTGGTGACAATACTGACAAATATGCTCAGGCTTATTTCGCTTATGACTCAAAAAAATCTGGTGGTTTTACTGCTTCTCACCTTCGCTTTGGCGACCAACCTATCCGCTCTACTTATTTAGTAACTACTCCTGATTTTGTTGCATGTCATGTGCCTGCATATTTGAAAAAATATGATATGCTAGCTGGCATCAAAGAAAATGGCACATTCCTATTAAATAGTATTTGGGACGTGGAAGAAACAATGAATCATCTTCCTCCACATTTCAAAAAGACTTTGGCTGAGAAAAACATTAGCATGTACATCATCAATGCTACTGAAATAGCTAAAGAAATTGGTCTAGGAAATAGAACCAATACTATTATGCAATCTGCTTTCTTTAAAGTTGCTGAGGTAGTTCCTTACGAATTGGCGGTGGAACAAATGAAGAAAATGATTGTAAAATCCTATGGAAACAAAGGTGAGAAAATCGTAAACATGAACTTTGCTGCTGTTGACAATGGTGGTGATGTTACCAAGGTGGAAATTCCTGCTGAGTGGGCAAATTTAGACATACAAGCAGAACAAGCTATCATTGACGAGAGCATTCCTGCTTTCATTAGAGACTTAGTAGAGCCTGTTAACAACCTTAAAGGTGATCAACTTCCTGTTTCTGTATTTACAGGTCGCGAAGACGGTACTTTCCCTGCTGGAACTGCTGCTTATGAAAAGCGTGGTATCGCCATTGAAATTCCTGAATGGGTTTCTGAAAACTGTATACAATGTAACCAATGTGCTTACGTTTGTCCTCACGCTGCTATCCGTCCATTCTTATTAGACGATACTGAAGCTGGAAATGTTGGCGAAGGCGTTGATTTATTAGCTGCTAAGGGAAAAGAAATAGCCGGATTACAATTTAGAATTCAAGTTTCTGCTTTAGACTGCACAGGTTGTAATAACTGTGTTGCTGTTTGTCCTTCCAAAGAAAAATCACTAGTAATGAAGCCATTAGAAACCCAAATGGTTCAGGCTGAAAACTGGGATTATATGGTTAAGAACGTTACATACAAGACCGATCGTTTCGACAAAACTAAAAATGTTAAGAATTCTCAGTTCGCTCAACCATTATTCGAGTTTTCTGGAGCTTGCGCTGGTTGTGGTGAAACTCCATATATCAAAACTATCACTCAATTATATGGTGATCGCATGACTATTGCTAATGCTACTGGTTGTTCTAGTATCTATGGTGGTTCTGCTCCTGCTACTCCTTATTGTAAAAATTCTGATGGAGAAGGTCCAGCATGGGCTAACTCTTTATTCGAAGACAATGCAGAGTATGGCTTCGGAATGTCTTTAGGTATCAATAAATTACGCGATAGAGTTGAAAAGAAAATCAATGAAGCTTTAGAGGGTGATGTTAGTGATGTTAGAAAAGCTGCTTTCACACAATGGTTAGAAACTAAAAATGACGGTGAAAAGTCTAAAATTGCTTCTGACGAATTAAAGAAAGTTCTTGCTGGTGCAGATGATGATCAAGCTAAAGAATTAATGGCTATCAGCCAGTATTTCTCTAAGAAATCTAACTGGATCTTCGGTGGTGACGGTTGGGCTTATGATATTGGATATGGCGGATTAGACCATGTATTGGCTTCTGGTGAAGATGTGAATGTTTTGGTAATGGATACCGAAGTTTACTCAAACACTGGTGGACAATCTTCAAAAGCAACTCCTACTGCTGCTGTAGCTAAATTTGCTGCTTCTGGTAAGAAGATTCGTAAGAAAGATTTAGGTATGATGGCTATGACTTATGGTTACGTTTATGTTGCTCAAGTTTCAATGGGTGCTAACCAAAATCAATTCTTCAAAGCTTTAAAAGAAGCAGAATCTTATCCTGGTCCATCTCTAATCATCACATATTCTCCTTGTATAGCTCACGGAGTAAAAGGCGGATTAACAGATACACAAAGCGTAGAGAAAGCAGCTGTAGAAGCTGGTTACTGGAGCATGTATCGTTTCGATCCAAGATTAGAAGACCAAGGAAAAAATCCTTTCGTATTAGATTCTAAAGAACCAGATTGGAGTAAGTTCCAAGGGTTCTTGATGAACGAAGTACGTTATACTTCATTGAAGAAAGCCTTCCCTAAAGATGCTGATGCATTATTTGCAGCTTCTGAGGATATGGCAAAAAGACGTTTAAACTCTTATAAACGTATGGCTGCTATGGACTATTCAACAGAAGAATAAACCATCTTCTGATTATATAAAAGCCCCGAAGTCCTATTGAGCTTCGGGGTTTTGTTTTTTATCGGTTCCTCTAGATCAAACTCCATACCTAAACGAGAAAACAATATATTTGCCGAAATATTAAAACTAAAATTAAGGTACGTTATCATGAATATTTCAAATTGCATTAATAAAAGCATATTTTCCTTAGGTTTATTCAGCCTGCTACTAATATTCCAAAGCAAAGCCCAAGAATCAAATTCCTATTACGAAACCATAGTTGAAACCATGGATTTAGACATTTTGGAGGTCAACCTGCAACAACATGTTGATTTTGGCTCAAAAGAGCCAGGCACAGAAGCTTTAGTTAATTCTTTCAATTGGATAAAATCTAGTTATGAGGAATGGGGATATGAAGACATTAGCATTGATACCTTTAGCTATTCTGGGAATGAATGTTATAATTTAATCATCACTAAAACCGGAACTCATTATCCCAATAAATATGTGATTATTGATGGGCATTATGATACCAGAAATGGCCCTGGGGCCAATGATAATGGAACAGGAACTGCTATTGTAATGGAAATAGCGAGGATGCTAAAAGATATTGATACCCAATATTCTGTTCGCTTCATTCATTTTAGTGCTGAAGAAGTAGGACTTGTCGGGAGTAATCATTATGTAAACCATGTGGTTGTTCCTGAATCACACAACATAAAATTAGTGTTTAATATTGATGCCGTTGGTGGCGTAAATGGAATGACCAATGACATTATTGTATGTGAGAGAGACGAGAGCGCTCCTAATAGTAATAATGCGGCTTCTGCAGCTATTACTGACACGCTCTCTAATTTGATGGAATTATATTCAAGTTTAAATACTGAAATCAGCTATGCCTATGCAACCGATTATGTTCCTTTTATGGAGGAAGGATATGTAATTACAGGACTTTATGAATACAATGAAACTCCCTATGCCCATACTCCAAATGACAATATTGAGCATATGGATATGGAATACTTTAAAGAAGTAGCTAAAGGATCGCTTGGAGCTAGCTTATATTTTACTGGTGCTTATGAGTCGACAGGAGTTGAGGATATTGAAGAAAAAGAATTATTAAGCATTTATCCAAATCCAGTTACTCATGTTTTAAATGTTAAGATTACAAATACTGATCATGCTCAGCAATTAAAAATCATAAATCAACAAGGACAAACCATTATGATAGAAGAAATCAAAATGAATACCAAAATTGATTTCAGCCAGCTCCCTAATGGCTTATATTTCTTAGTGATGGAAACTGAAAATGGAGAAAAATTAGTAAGAAAAATCAACAAAATAGGCTAAACACCTTTATAGAGCGCCCCACTAATACTGTCTCGTTTTGCCCCAGTTACTTTATTTAAGATATTGGGTTGTTCTCGAATTCTTAAAACACCCAAGAAAGCAAATATCAAAGCTTCTTTCATTTCGACGAGTATAGGGTCTGGAATCACAATCTCTAAAGATATTTTCGCCCTAATTCTTTCTATTAAGAAAGAATTATAGGCCCCACCTCCAGTAATTAAAACTTTTCCTGAATTTATTTTTGAGGAGGCCAAAGAATAAGCTATTTGGTCTGCGGTATGCTCCACTAGTGTTCTCAATAAGTCTTCATCAGAAATATTAGTTGACAAGCAAGGCCAGAAGCACTCGTCCACCCATTCTCTGCCTAATGACTTTGGCCCGTTATGCTGATAGTAATCGAGCTGATTGAGTTTATGGAGGAGTTCATGAACCAACTGACCATTTCTTGCTATTTTACCATCTTCATCGTATTCTAAGCCCTGTTTACGGGTAATCTCATTCATCACAATATTCACTGGACAAATATCGAATGCATTAATATCATCAACACCACCAAAAGAAATATTTGAAAACCCTCCAAGATTTAATCGAGCTAAGTATTTAGAGAACAATAAAGCATCACCAATGGGAACCAAAGGTGCTCCCTGCCCTCCTCTAGCTACATCCATGCTTCTAAAATCATTAGCTACCAATAGACCAGTTCGACTAGCTATAGCTGAGCCATCACCAATCTGGCTAGTAAAACCTAACTCTGGTTGATGAAAAACAGTATGCCCATGAACACCAATGACATCTACCTCAAGCCGATGACTTTTAATAAAAGCATCTACTTTCTTCCCCATATAGTGACCAAAGTCCACATGAGTTCTTGCAAATTCAAATGCAGAGGCTTGGGCTAAATTGGATAGTTTATTTTGCCATTTTTTTGAATAGGGTATTTCGATATAATCACCGAACTGATAAAACCAGTTATTTCCATCAAAGAAAAATTCAGCAAAGACAATGTCCAAACCATCCAAAGAGGTTCCTGACATGACTCCAATGGCATTATACCTCTCCATTATAATAAAACTTCTTTTAAAACCTCTAATTTAATACCTCTGGAACCTTTTAATAGGATTTTATAACTTTTCACCCCCTGGATCATCAGATATTGTTTTGCTTCCTCACTAGTTTTGAAAAAATTAAATTCAGGATAATATGCTTCGAATTGGAGAAAAGCATCACCCACAAGCAATGCTATATCAAATGAATACTCTATTAAATCATTTAAAACCTTTAAATGTTCCACTTCTTCAAATTCACCAAGTTCAAGCATATCGCCAAGAACCACCATCTTATTTGGGAAGTCCACATTTTTAAAAAACTGTAAGGCACCCTTCATACTATCTGGATTGGCATTATAAGCATCCATAATCAATTCATTATTTTCCCCCTTCTCTATTTGAGATCTATTATTCGATGGCATATAGGATTCCAATGCATGGACAATTTTTTCTTGAGGAATTTTGAAATATTCACCAATTGCTATGGCAGCTGCTGCATTATATAAATTATAATTACCAAATAAATGTGTTTCAATTTTAAACTTGTTCCACTCAAATACTAAAGAGACGTTTGAAGCACTTAATTCGACTTGAGTTTGAGAACTGGAACCAATACCATATGTATTTCTTCTTAAAGCGGTTGAAGAATCCATCAAAACCTCATCATCTGCATTAACAAAAACACAGCCCTTTACTTTTTCTACAGCACGGTACAAAGCCAATTTTGTGGTTTTTATATTCTGATAAGAACCGAAACCTTCTAAATGTGCATGACCAATATTAGTGATGACGCCTAAGTTTGGCTTGCAAATATCGCACAACTCAGCAATCTCACCCAAATGATTGGCCCCCATTTCTATGATGGCCATATCATGCTTGGCATTTACCTTCAACAAGCTTAAAGGAACACCTATATGATTATTCAAATTGCCTTTAGTATAAGAAATATTGAAATGTGAGGATAAAACAGCAGCCAGTAACTCCTTTGTGGTGGTTTTCCCATTGGTTCCGGTGATTCCAATAACCGGAATATCTAGTTTATCACGATGAAAAGAAGCCAATTCTTGCATTGTTTTAAGACTATCTTCTACCAATATCATTCTACTTTGGTTAGTAAAATACTTCTCATCATCTAAAACCACTATTCGAGCACCTTTTTCAAGCGCTTGAAGAGCAAATTTATTGCCATTGAAACTCTCACCACTTAAGCAGAAAAACAACTCTCCTCGTTGTAAACTTCTGGTATCGGTAGAAACACCGGAGGATTCTATAAATTGTTCATATAATGTTTCTATCATCATCATGAAATAAAAAAAGTCATTTTGAAACCAGTCGAAACTTTCTCAAAATGACCTTTATAATAAATATTATCTTTTATTTGCGACCTGACATAGGGCTACCTACTCGATTCATAGCACATCTAAATCCAATAAAGTTAGTCGCTTCTGTTTGCTCTAAGAACCTACGAGATGAAGGACTTAAATAGTAAGCAGGATCTTTCCAACTACCACCTTTATATACACGAACGTCATCATTAATCATGGTTGAATTTCCATAATCATACATTAAACCTGTTGCCGTTTTTGTTTGCAATGAATCTGGCATATTCAACCAAGTTTCGTCACTTCTCACAGAAGAGGTAAAGTCTCCATCTAAATAATTTATATTATCAGATTTTCTATAATTTTTTCTTCCTTCAGCCTCTTCAATAGTGATATCTCTGTATTTTATTCGACCTAGGCTATCTTTTTGAGCAATAAAACCATCTTGGTCAGTCACCTTAGTTTGGAATACATTACCACGATAACCAGCTAAATCATCAATATCATCTAAACTTTGAGGACGATATACATCAAGCACCCATTCACTTACATTACCACCCATATTATAAAGACCATAATCATTAGGGAAATAGGTTCCAACTTCTGTAGGGATATCTGCACCATCATTTAAAGCACCTGCAACTCCCATATAATCACCACGACCTCTTTTGAAATTGGCTACAAATCCACCATAATATTTCTTATCAGAAGTACGTGTATAATTACCATTCCAAGGATAAGTTTTTCTTTGGCTGATTCTTTCATACAAAGTGTTCTCAATTAATCCTAAAGCCGCATATTCCCATTCAGCTTCTGTAGGAAGTCTATAATCTGGGTACAAAACACCGTCTTCCATTTTTACTATTCTAGTACCATCTCCATTAGGGTTTAAATTTTCTGGTGGCTCATTTACTAAACCTTCGTATTGTCCAGACAAATATGCTTCAGTATTAAAATTATTTTCATCCTGTTGATCAATATCCATATCTAGAACCTTATTACTGATCAACCTAAGTTCATTTACTCTATCCGTACGCCATTTTGCATAATCATTAGCTTGTAACCAATTTACTCCAACTACAGGATAGTTTTTATAAGCGGGGTGACGCAAATAATTATCCACTAACGGCTCATTATAACCAAGTCTAGATCTCCAGACTAAAGTATCGGGCAAAGCTTTACGTCTAACTTCAGGATAGTTAACACCATACACTCTCTTCAACCAATATAGATACTCCAAATAATCGACATTGGAAACCTCTACCTGATCCATGTAAAAGGAGCGAATAGTTAATCGACGAGGATAGTTATTAGTATTAAAAACTACCTGGTCTTGTGTTGTTCCCATTACAAAAGTACCACCTTCAATTAACACTAATCCTGGGCCAGGTTCTTGCTCAACAAAATCGCTAACCTCAAAACCGCCATTTTCAGCATCATTATAATTCCAGCCAGTAGTCTGAGAACCTTCAGATCCTCCACAAGAACTAAAGGCGATGATGATCATCGCCGCTGAAACTAAGCCTATTGTTTTTCTAAGACTATACATTATATAAATTCATTTTTGTTATTTCATCATTAAAAGCTAGGCGAAGGTATCGCATCCAGTCTTGTTCTTCTGGAACGATACTGCGACCCAGTATCAAAGGTATAACCCAGAGAAATCTCATGAGCTCCACCTGTAGCATTTTGCAATTTAGATATGGTTATATCGTAACTATATCCAAATTTAAGATTTTTATATTGGAATCCCAATAAAGCAATAATGGCATCTGCATTAGTCACATCATGACGATACCACATACCAAGAACGAAAGGATTCTTATTTAAGTATACTCCAAAATTAATTTGCTGGAAATTTTGCTGCTGTTGATAGATAATATTTGGAGAAACTGTGATACGATCATAACTTGCTCCACGGTACCTTTTATTACGTAAATCGATAACAGCACCTGCATGAACAGTAACTTTCATATGAAGCTTACTCAATTTATCATCGTAGAAACCATTTGCTGGTTGAGTTATGTGATCAACAGCTACACCTCCAAAGAAAATATCTTTAAAAGTATAAACCGCACCCGCACTAAAATCGACGATACTTTTACTTGTTGAAGATGGCTGTGTTTCTTCAGTTTCAAAAACCAAACCTCTTATGGGATCATACTGGTCTCCAAAAGTAAGAGAATTCCAGTCTAAGCGGCCTTGAAAAAAGCTAGCTTTAACACCAAAATTCACAAACATTTCTCGGTTTATTTTCAGCCTATAACTATATAAGGCGCTCACTCCTCCGCTTACCAAAACCCCTTGTCCAGCTCTATCTGTCATGAAAGAAATACCAATTCCACTATTGATGGATGGCATATATTGATCATAGGAAGCTCCATAGGTAACAAAGTTAGCATCAAGAGAAGGCCATTGATTTCTATAATTCATGGTTAATCGAGGTGTCAATGCAGATCCAGCAAGCGCCGGATTGAGGTATAATGGGTTTGCATAAAACTGCGAAAAATGAGGGTCTTGCGCCTGTGAAACCCCAGTAAGGGCAACCATTAGCAAGGTGAATAAGATTTTCGTTAGTCTGTTGTTCATGTGGTCTATCAAATTAGAACAGGTTCTGTCGTTAAAGAAAACAATATTACAAATTATTTTTTGATTGATAAAGGTTTTTAGATATTTCTATAAATAGCCTTATAAATCCTTTACTAATCATTATACTAAGTTGCCATTTTTTTGTTTCATTTGCACTTTGAAACATTTTAGTTTTTTTTTTAAAAGAACCAAGTTTAGTTAATAATTGCTAAATTTTTGCAAAACAAATTTAAGCAAAAACAAAACAATACTCAAGTAAAATTATTTTGTTAATTTATTACTAACTGACAACAAAAAAAGGATTAGAGTTGTCTATATCATAAATCTCTTTTTTTGAGTATGTATAATAAAAAACTATAAAAGGCGTTTTCAAAAATAAGGAACAGTATATTGAGTTCCATTTTAACTTAAAAAACAAAAAATTAATTTTATGATAATGAAAAATAGCTTTATCATTTTTTTATCACTTATTTTCTCTCAAATTTTGTTGGCGCAATCTATAACAAAACACATTGAGATTGAATGGGAACAAGCTTCAATTGAGAATGCCATCTTCCACCCTACATTATTTTTCAATGGTGCTAAGGATATGAGCAATACTGGCCTAATTCCATATTACAGCATTGACATTTCTTTGGAATCAAATGAAACAGTTAATCAAGTATTCCTAACAAATATTATTGAAAATTCTCAAACTGTAGAATCCTCTACGTTCCAGAATCTAACTACAGAATTAACAAAAGACTATCTAGTAAAATTTAGAATTATTGACAAAGGGACTAATAAAGTTGCTCGAATATCTTTTCCATGTCTTTCTAAGAATTCACTTCCAAATGTGGTGAATAGATTATCATCTTTCGATTTGAAATATGAGAAAGAAACCATTGAAAACCCAACCACCAAATCAGTTGATAATACATTCGCTACTGAATCAGCAATGAAGGACGGGAAATGGTTTCAGTTTAAATTAAGCCAAAATGGAATATACAAAATCTCTTATGAACAAACCACCAGTTCTGGAATTGATTTTTCTGGTTTCACCTCCTCCAATATTAAGGTATATGGTTTTGGTGCCATGTTAGACGAGTCTAATGCCACTTATAAACACCCAGATATTCCAGAAGTTGCTATAAAAATGATTGATGGAGGCGATGGGAGTTTTGATGCCGGTGATTATTTATTATTTTATGGAGAAGGTCCAGATAACTGGACCTATGATGCATCAAATGAATCATTTCACCATAGATTGAATATTTACGCTCGAGAATCATTTTATTACTTGGTATTAAGCGAAGGAAATGGAATTAGAGTAACAACCCAGTCCAACTCATCTAGTGCTAATGCAAGTGTCTCTACCTATACCGATTATGATTTTATAGAAGATGAAACCTATAATCTAATCAACTCTGGTAGAAGATGGTTTGGTGACAAATACGAATTTGTGAAAGACTACACCTATAATTTCCAGTTTGACAATATTGTTTCCGGCTCTTCAGTTTATATTAATTCTGTATTTGCTGCTCGCTCTACTACTCCCAGTCGTTTCACGGTAAAAACTTTAGGAGAAACTAAATCTACAAGCATCTCTGCCATTCCTTCTGGCAGTTATCCTAGCTATGCGGTTGGAGGTGATATCGAGTGGAGTTTTTCACCCTCTACTACTCCATCCGCTATATCCATTGATGTTAATTATAATCAACCCTTGTCAGGAAGTGTAGGTTGGCTAGACTATATTGAAATAAATGTGGAAAGAAAACTAATCTATAATGGGAATCAGCTTTTATTCCGCAATAAAGATTGTATAAAAGAAGGTCAAATTACAGAGTTTAAAATGCAAACTGAAAAAGCTAATCATATGGAAATATGGGACATTTCAAATCCTGTATCTCCTAAAAATATCAACTTTACTTCCACCTCTACAACCTTAAGTTATAAGGTTCCAACTGATGGTTTAGTGGAGTTTATTGCTTACGAACCAGGCACTGCTCTTCAAGCTACATTCAACAAAGAAATTCCGAATCAAAATCTACATGCAGAGATTAATCACGATTATATCATCATCACACATCCTCTATTTATTGAACAAGCCAATGAGTTGGCCGATTTCCATAGGGAGAATAGCGGATTAGATGTTTATGTAACCACACTCGAACCCATTTATCATGAATTTAGTAGTGGAAGACAAGACATTAGTGGCATAAGAGATTTTGTAAGAAGCGCCTATGAAAATTCTTTGATTGATCATCAACTGAAATATTTATTACTTTTTGGCGATGCCAGTATGGACTATCTTCTAAGAGAAGAAAACAATAACAATATGGTTCCAACCTGGGAGTCCTACGAAAGTTTCAATCCAATTTATTCTATTGCAACAGATGACTTTTTTGGTTTTATGGATGAATGGGAAGGTGGTGATATTATTAATGGTGAAATTGATCTTGGAATAGGTAGGTTTCCAGTAGTTAGCATTGCCGAAGCCCAAGACATGGTTGATAAAGTAAAACACTATAGAAGCTATAGTGATGAAGTCATGTCAGATTGGAGAAATACAATTTGTTTTATTGCTGACGACGAAGATGGAAATTTACACATTCGAGATGCTGATAGATTAAGTAAGTTGGTTGATACGATATACCCTACTGCTAATCTTGACAAAATTTATGCTGATGCATATATACAAGAATCTACACCAGCTGGACAAAGATATTCCAAGGTAAATGAAGCCATTAATGAACGAGTGGATAAAGGTGCCTTAATTATAAGCTATACAGGCCATGGAGGAGAAGTGGGATGGGGTCAAGAGAGATTCCTAGACATGCCAGATATAGAATCGTGGACTAACCAAAATAGACTACCAGTCTTTTTAACTGCGACTTGTGAGTTCTCACGTTATGACGACCCTGCTAGGGTTAGCGCTGGTGAAAGAATATTCCTTAATAATAAAGGGGGAGGAATCTCATTGTTTACTACCTCGCGGGCTACTTTTGCTGGTTCAAATTTTATTGTCAGTACGAATTTTTATAAAGCAGCACTCCAAAAACAACATGGTGAATATTTAAGAATGGGTGACATCCTAAAATCAACAAAATTGGCTAGTGGCAGTGGAGTTAACGTAAGCAAATTTGTTTTACTAGGCGATCCTGCTTTAAAAATCTCCATCCCCGAAAACTATTTACAAGTAAACTCCATCATTAATAACAACACAGGTTCTGAAACAGATACTATTAAAGCTTTATCAAATATTACAATCAAAGGCGAAGTACTTGATGCCAATGACAATCTCTTATCAAATTATAATGGTGATATTTATCCAACTATTTATGACAAGCCTACCCCTGTTAGCTCATTAGCAAACGACCCTGGAAGTTCTGTTTTCGAATTCGAACTGCAAAAAAACATATTGTACAAAGGAAAAGCTGATGTGGTTAATGGCAAGTTTGAATTCACATTTATTGTTCCTAAAGACATCGCCTATAAATATGGTGAAGGAAAAATTAGTCTTTATGCTGAAAATAACGAAACAGATGCCAGTGGCTTCGACAAAGAAATCATTATAGGTGGTTTTGAAGAAAACTCAACTGAGGATGATGATGGACCAGAAATCCAACTATTCATTAATAATATTAATTTTGTGAATGGCGGAATCACTAACGAAAATCCGATATTATTAGCATTTGTAAATGACGACAATGGTATAAACACCACCGGAAACGGAATTGGGCATGATATTACTGCAACATTAAACAATGATGGCACTAATGTGAAAATCCTCAACGATTATTATTTAGCAGATGCCAATAGTTACAAAAGCGGAGCCATTTCATTTCCATTTTTTAATATTCCAGAGGGCAATCATACCATTGAACTAAAAGTATGGGATATTTATAATAATTCTTCCAAAGCTAGTATCGACTTCGTGGTAGCTTCTTCTGGCAGTATGGCCTTAGAACAGCTTTTTAATTATCCGAATCCTGTTTATGACTACACTACCTTCTCCTTTGAGCACAATCAAGCTAACGGAGACATGAATGTACTAATTGACATTTATAGTATAGATGGTAAACTTGTCACTCGTTTGGAAGAAAATTTCTTTACTGATAGTTATAGAAATAATGAAATAAAATGGGATGTAACCGATGAAATGGGAAACAAAATCTCCAAAGGGATTTATGTTTACAAAGTCTTGGTTCGATCTGAAAATGGACAAGAAGCAACAAAATCAAATAGGTTAGTCGTTATAAAATAATAGAAAATGAAACAAATTTATACGTTCTCATCAATAAAAATATTCATACTGGTTTTGTTTACAGGCTGGTATATCAACTCTTCTGCTCAATCAGTCTTAGCAGAAGGCCAATGGTATAAAGTAGGCATTGAAAAGGATGGAGTTTACAAGCTAAGTTATCAAGACTTCATAGATATGGGATTTGATGTCACTTCAATAAACCCTGATTATATTCAAATCTACAGTAGCCTAGAGGGAGTTTTACCTGAGCCCAACGAAATAGAAGTTTCCAATTCATTAACAGAAAATGCCATTTGGGTAGAGGATGGTAAAGACGGAAGTTTTGACGAAGGTGATTATGTCGGATTTTATGCTAAAACTGCGGATACTTGGGAATATGATAAAAGCATCCTAATGTTTGCTTATACCCATCACCCATATGCCGATCTCAACTATTATTATATCACAGTCAGTAGCAGTGAAGGATTAAGAATTCAAACTGAAATAAGCAGCTCTGCAGAACCTATTAAAACAGTTACTGACTTTCTAGATTATCAAGTTCATGATGAAAATTTATTCAATTTTGTGAAATCTGGTAGAGTATGGTACGGTGAATCTTTTGATAAAAACGAAACTTTAAATCTTGTCTTTGACTTTCCTAACTTCAATAATGAAAAGTCGGTGAAAGCAAAAATTTATGCTGCAAACCGTTCTTCAGCTAGTGCCAAATTATTTATCGACCCTCTAGGTGCTGAAACGGTAGAATTCAACCTTCCAGAACCTATAGGAAGCCATACCATGGCCGCTATCGATGATAAAAAATTCACTTATCAAACTGATGAAAATAAGGTCGCATTTAATATTACTTATTCTAAACCAAATGCTAACGCCGATGCTTGGCTAGATTATATTGAAGTTTCAGCCTACAGAAACCTAGTGATGCACAACCACCAGATTGCCTTTAGTTATTTTGGTTTTCAAAGCATAAGCAAAGTTTATGAGTTTAAAATTGCTAATGCCAATTCCAATACCAAAGTTTGGGATATTAGTGATGCCTATGCTCCAAAAGAATTTACATATACTCATATGACTGATGACAGTCTGATATTTAAGCACGATCTTGTTGGGAACAAATATTATACAGCATTCGATTTTGAAGGTTTATTGACACCTCAATTTATTGGTGAAGTTAGCAACCAAAATCTAAAGGGAATCTCTCCATTTGACATGGTTATCGTAACAGTTGATGAGTTTCTGGAACAAGCACAGAGACTGGCAGATTTCCACATGGAAAAAGACGACCTAAATACTATTGTATTAACAACAGAACAAATTTATAATGAGTTTTCTTCTGGAAAACAAGATCCAACAGCCATCAGAAACTTTTTAAGGTATCATTATAACAACAATAGCAATCCTGATGACAAACCTCAATATCTATTGCTTTTTGGTGATGCCTCCTACGATTATAGAAATGTGTTGCCCGAAAACACAAATATCGTTCCAGTATACCAGTCACATGGAAGTATTTCATTAACTAATACCTTTAATACCGATGATTATTTTGGTATCATGGGAGAACCAGACGGTGATTCTGCTTTAGGAGAAATACAAATTTCAATTGGAAGGTTTCCTGTAAACAACCTAGAGGATGCCACAGTAATGGTAGACAAAACCATTCATTATGCAACAAACATGAAACCTCAGATGGGTGATTGGAGAAATAAGGTTTGCTTTATTGCCGATGACAAAGACAGTAATTTGCACTTCAATGATAGTAATAGGCTTGCAGATACCTTTCTAATTGCTCATCCAGAATTTAATGTTGACAAACTATTTCTCGACAGTTATGTTCGCCAAAGAACAACAAATGGATATAGGTACCCAGATGTAACTGATGCCATTAATAGAAATGTAGAAGAAGGAGTACTATTCTTTAACTACACTGGCCATGGAGGTCATATCGCATTAACAGATGAAAGAATCCTTCAAATTCCAGACATTATCAGCTGGAAAAATTATGATAAATTAGGCGTTTGGATAGTAGCCAGCTGTGAATTTGGTCCTTTTGACGATCCAAGTCATGTATCAGCTGGAGAGCACGTGGTTTTAAATCGATTTGGGGGCGGAGTAGCACTATTTACCACCACTCGTTTGGCTTATGCTTCCTATAATTTCAGATTAAACGAAAAATTTCATGAAATCGCATTCTCCAGAAAAGAGGATGGTTCTCATTATAGAATGGGTGAAATCATCAAATATGCTAAAAATGAGAGTGGGAATAAAGAAAGAAATCTAAATTTCGTATTACTGGGTGACCCTGCATTAAAAATGGCTTACCCTGAGTATAATGTAGAAACAACCCACATCAACGGACAAGATGTGAACGAAGGTTCACTAGACACCTTAAAAGCTCGCCAAACTGTTCATGTAAATGGAAAGGTAACTAATTCTAGCCACCAAACAGCCACTGATTTCAATGGCCTTGTGGATGTTAAAGTATACGGGAAAGCTTCTAGCTATTCTACATTAGCAAATGATTCGGAAAGCTATAAAGCCACTTTTAAGGTTATCGATCATTTGATTTACAAAGGACAGGCACGTGCAAAAGATGGTGAATTCGAATTCTCATTCGTGGTTCCTACTAATATACCCTCCTCTTTTGGCAATGGTAAAATTAGTTATTATGCTACAGATGAATTGGACGAAGAGCATTATTATGATGCAAATGGCGGTTTTATAGACTTCATTGTTGGTGGAGTTGACCATACTATTGAAAATGATTTACAAGGACCGGAGATTAATGTTCATTTAGATACCTATCAATTTAAAAGTGGAGATCCAACCACCACTGAACCTTTGATGATGGTTGACTTATATGATGAAAATGGGATCAACAATATAGAATTAGGCTTTGGAAAAGAGATAAAAGCCAGTATCGACAATCAAGAAAATCTATATTTAAATGATTATTATCAAGCTATTGACAACTCCTATAAGGAGGGTAGAATAGAATATAATTTAAACGATTTGGATTATGGAACACACGAACTCACTGTGAAAGCATGGGACATGTATGATAATGCTTCTAGCAAATCCATTTCATTTATTGTTATTGCTTCACGGTCTATTGCAATTTCAGATGTTAGCAACTATCCAAACCCATTCATTGATTATACAGAGTTTGTTTTTAATCATAATCAACCTGATGAAACTGAATTATTAGTTAAAATTTTCTTATATGATATTAGTGGAAAACGAATTTGGACCTATCAACAAGAGGTGACCGTACTCGGTAACAGCATTGAACCTATTGCCATTACTACTGGTGATCAGGCTGTTTCAAGTCTTAAAACGGGATTATATACCTATATCCTTGAGGCAACCAATAGCAAAGGTGAAAAAGTACATCAAAAACAAAAATTGGTAGTAGTAAAATAAACATCTAATAAATTCGTTACCTTTGCACGCTTTTAGCATAATTAATAAAATTTAGAGTATAAAATTAAACACTATAATGAAAAAAGTATTAAGCATCTTACTGTTAGCTACAGTGATTCTAGGATTGAATCAGACGACTTTTGCACAAGAGACCGGGGCTGAAAGAGAATGGGGAACCATTACCACAGCTGTTCCGTTCTTAATGATTGGCCCAGACGCCCGTTCAGGTGGTATGGGTGATGTTGGTGCAGCTACTACACCCGATGGAAATAGTATTTATTGGAATGCTTCAAAATTAGCATTTGTTGAAAATTCAGTTGGTTTTAATGTATCCTATGTGCCATGGCTAAAAGGATTGGTAGATGATATTGGACTAGGATATGTTTCAGGTTATGGTAGAATTAATGATAAATCAGTGGTTTCGGCCTCTTTAAGATATTTTTCTTTAGGTAGTATCACCTTTACCAATGACGAAGGTGTATCTCAAGGTACTTACAAACCAAATGAGTTTGCAGTTGACGTAGCCTATGCCAGACAATTAAGCAAGAACTTTTCAGCTGCTGTAACAGGTAAATTCATCTACTCTAACCTTACTTTAGGACAAGATGTTGGTGGCGTTGAATCTCGTGCAGGTACTTCAGTTGCTGCTGATGTTACTGTTTTTTACACTAAACCTTTACGTTTTTCTCAGGGTCGTCGTGGAACTTGGGGCCTTGGTGGTGGTATTTATAATATTGGTAATAAGATTTCTTATACCAGTTCTACTGAAAAGGATTTCATCCCAACAAATTTAAAAATTGGAACAACCTTCTCTATGGATTTAGACGATTATAACTTCTTCTCCTTAAGTTTAGATTTCAATAAGCTTTTGGTTCCAACTCCTCCTGTATATTATAAAGAAGGTGACAACATACCTGAAGGTTCTGAAGTAGGTGATTTAGTTCCTCCTTACAAGGATAATAACGTATCTCCATTACAAGGTATGATTCAATCATTCTACGATGCTCCATTCAAAGAAGAATTACAAGAAATAAATATTGCTGTTGGTGCTGAGTATTGGTACGACAAGCAGTTTGCATTACGTGGTGGTTATTTCTATGAGTCTCCAAGCAAAGGTAATCGTCAGTATTTCACATTAGGTGCTGGTTTACGTTATAATGTATTTGGATTAGATTTCTCTTATCTCATCGCAACTAACCCTAATAACCCTCTAAAGAATACTTTGAGATTTACTCTTACTTATGATATTGAGTAAAAGAAGTACTTAGAGTACTTAAAGTTCAAAAACATATAGTGGCTGTCTTTTAGATGGTCACTTTTTTTATGTCTGAAAAAATTAATTTTACCTTTGCAAAAAACAATAGCATGAGAATAGGAACAGGATTCGATGTACATCAATTATCAGAAGGATATAAGCTCATCTTAGGTGGAATAGAAATCCCTCACAATAAAGGCTGCGTAGGTCATTCTGATGCTGATGTATTGATTCATGCCATCTGTGATGCATTATTGGGTGCATTGGCTTTAGGAGACATCGGACAGCATTTTCCGGATACTTCTGAGGAGTTCAAGGGAATTGACAGCAGAATTCTATTGAAAAAAGTAAACGAGCTGGTGAGAAAACAAGGATACGAGATTTCAAATATAGATTCTACCCTTGCTTTACAAAAACCAAAAGTAAAACCCTATATCCCGCAAATGAGAGCCGAACTCGCTAAAGTTCTCGGAATTGAGATAAATCAGGTCTCTGTTAAAGCTACAACTACTGAAAAATTGGGTTTTGAAGGACGTGAAGAGGGGGTTAGTGCGCAGGCTGTATGTATACTCTTTAAGAAATAACACAATATATCACATGGATCTATGAAAAGCTTAGTCATCATCTTTCTGTTGATCTTCAGTATTTATTCTTGTCAAAAAACAGATGATGCTATCACTGTTGTGCAGAAGTTTCACTCATTTAAAAAAGGAACAGATCTTAGTAAAGAATATAATTTATTGTCCTATGAAAGTAAATTTTATACTAGTTTAGATATTTATAAGACAGTTTATAGTAACAGAGCTGAGCTTCTTGATACTGCTGACGTATTTATCATTGGAACAACAAGAGAAATAGACTTAGACCATCCTCACAAAAATTTCAAACTTTTCGAGACAGAAGCAACAACCATATTGAAAAACTCCAATGATACTATCCGTAATTATTATTACTGTACAACAAAGAAAGAGGACAATACTTGGAAAATTGTTTGGCTTATATACGTGAATCAAATTGCCAATTCGTATAAAAACGAAGGGGATTATCAAGAAGCACTTAATTGGTATTATGAAATGGTTAGGCTGGATCCCTATTGTTATTATGCATATTTCCAACTTAGCCATTATTACTTCAATAGAGGAGACTATCAATCAGCTAAATCTTATAACGATACAGCTTTTATATTTTCTCCTAAATGGAATACGAAAGAACATATTCGATATAATAAAGTCCTTGAAGATTCTATTAGTAACAAGAGAAACAACTCATGTAAATAGTTCGGATTAAATTTGATTGGGCACTTTCTAAACTTTAAGTACTCAAGGCTCTTTATTCACTCAACAAATTCCCCTCAATCATCTCCTTAATAAACATTTCCACTTCCGGAGTATTTATAGGAAGCCCATCGAGCACTTCTAAGACTTCTTCTGTATCGAAGTGGAATACTACATTAGCATTATTATAATCGAAAATAAAGCGAATATCAGGACAGGAACAACATAGACCAGAAATGACACCTGCAATATCTCCTAATTCTGGCAAATCTAGGTGAGAATGTTGAAAATTCATATCAAGCTCAGTTCCTTTCCCTAATTCCGACTCAATACTAAAACTTCCATTACACTCGTCGGCTCTTTGCTTGATTAAGGGAATGCCCAAACCCACTTTTCTTGTGGTCCGTGTAGTAAAAAATGGATCGGTAATCGATTCCACTTGTTCCTTACTCATCCCACTTCCGTCATCTATAATAGAAATACTCAAACGATCTTTAATAACATCCTCAGAGATTTTTATGGTGATATTTTTTGCTTTTGCTCTGATGGAATTATGAGCGATATCGAGTATATGTAGAGATAAGTCTTTCATTCGTAATTTTCTATTTTGGGATTTCGCAATAACGCCCATCTAATTTCGAAAAGGCTTTTTTCATTTCTTCGAAGTTAGCTTCTTTTAAATAAAAATTAGTAAAAGCACTGGCTATGTCTTCCACATAATGGGCATCGGAGGATTGAATGAAGCTCCTTCCTTTTAAATACGGAAACTGAGAGAGCAATTCTTCTTCACTGCTTCGTTTGCTAATTTCAATGGCTGTACACTTTATATCTGGAGGAATAAAACCCAATTGACTTGTCAAACTAAAAGCGGGTCTATCCACATGAGCAGGTATAAAGAATCCACCATTATGCATCACAAACTCCCCTATCTCGTCTACGTCTTTATCAATGGCATTGATTAATAAATATTCCTCCTCCGAAATGATTTCTTCCTTTTCATTCACCACCAATTGCTCTCCAAAGTATTTTGGATTATTTGGGATTTTGAGGATGTTTTCATCAATAAAATCTTGCAGTAGTTGGAGTTTCTCATCATTGGGCATAAAACATAAAAGATGGGCTTCCTCTTTAGAAGTTAGCTCGGCTCCACAAAGGGTAAAGATATTGACTTTAGCAGCCAAGTCACGCACCAATCTGGCATGTTTGGTAGAATTATGATCAGTAATACCCATGATTTGAATACCGCGCAAATGCGCATGCTCCACTAGTTGAGACGGACTCATGTCCAAATCTCCACAGGGCGAAAGAACCGTATGAAGGTGCAAATCGGCCCTAAACTTGATCATGACTTTTCCATCAATTGATAAATGAGGCCACAGAGTTCAAAAGCAGGTTTATCACTACCTAGAACAGGAAGGTCTTCTTCGTTGCTGGCTTCCAAAGTATCGGCATTGGGTTGGTGATTATTCACCAATAAAATTCCACTCATATCTTTTAAAGCAGCTACTGCCATGGCATTTTTATGAGTTTGGAGTGTAATCCATAATTGATTTTCATCTCCATTCCCCATCACATCGCTTAATAAATCGCTACAATAAACTGATTCAACTAGTTTATCTAATCCTTTTTCACCGGAATAAACCTTCAGTTCTAATTTTTCTACTATATCACGAATAGTCATTTATGGCTCCTTTTTTATTACAATCTTTATCTAATCTATCTTTTCCCCAGATGCTTTCAATAATATTAAAAGCATGCTCTGGGCTTAGGCGGTGATGCTTTTCCATTTCGCGCTGCATAAACACACAATGGGATAAAATGGCATTTCCTTTGGCCACATCCTCGGCCAAAGACTTACAAGTGGGTGCTCCGCAAGCTCCACAATCGAAACCTGGCAAATAGCACATCATCCTGCGTGTTTTATTCATCATTTTCAGTGCTTGACTGGGGTTACTATCCAAAGCCAAAACCGACATTTCTTCTATCTCCTCTAACTGCAAGTCTTTTTTCTCCAATAATAGTTTAGGAAGAGGAGTCTGCTTTTGTTGATTTCCTTCAGCGCGTTTCTTCAAGCTTTCTACACATAAAAATCTATTTTGAGGATTGAGTATTCCTCCAGCACAACCCTGATCACAAGCTTTGAGTTCGAGAAAGTCAATATCTTTAAAATCATCTTTATCGATATTTTCTAAGAATTCTATACTGTGGTTCATCCCATCGATGCTTAAACAACGACCAGAAAGATGATTACTTTCTCCTCCTCGTAAACTCCACCCAACACTTTTCCCACTTAAATGATCTTCAATATCTTCAGCCTCCTCTTCCTCGTTTCCTTGCAAAAGCTGTGTAACTTTATTAAAAAACACATCCATATTGATGCTACCAGTGATAGGAATTTCCTCTTCGTTATGCGCGTTTTTGATGGCTGCTGCTTTAGCGGCACAAGGTGTCACATAGAATATTTGGAACTTGGCATCCTCTCCTTTTTCCTTCTTAATGGAACGAGAAATATGCAAAGCAGAAATATCTACTGGCGATTTAAGATGAGCTATAGAAGAAACTAATTCGGGGAAACGAGTTTGAATGAGTCGAACAATTGCTGGACAAAAGGAAGAAATAGTTTTCTGACCTTTCTTGTCTGATAAATAATTCTCCAACTCTTCGGAAAGGTATTCTACAGACTCTTCTACCTCAAAAACATCATCAAAACCCATTTTTAAGATGGCCTTGGTAATTCGTCTTCTAGAGATGTCTGGAGAAAATTGCCCCCAGAATACTGCAGGTAATAAGGCCACATGAACCGTTTCATCCAGATGAAATTCTGTTAAATCCTCTTTTACAACAATGGCTTTTACTGGACAAACTCGTTCACAATCGCCACAATCTACACACTTTGGATCTTCGAGTGTTGCTTTTCCATTCCAAACACGAAGCGCCTCTGTAGGGCATACTCTCACACAATGCGAACAACCAATACACTGGACTTCGTCAATTTGTATCATGTGATTGAATACCTCGTTTTTTATCATGATAAGTCCTAGCTTTTAAAATATGATGTAATAGTTAAAGTGGTTCCTACTCCTACTATAGATTCTATTTGTAAATCATCGGAATTTTTTTTGATATTGGGCAATCCCATACCAGCTCCAAATCCCATTTGTCTTACCTCCTCTGAGGCGGTTGTATATCCTTTTTTCATGGCCTGATCGATATCAGGAATTCCAGGACCCACATCTGCAAGTATAGCTTTTATTTTTTCTTCGTCGATAAAAACTTCAATCTTACCCCCATTGGCATGAGCAATCATATTCACTTCTGCTTCATAAACGGAGACTACCATTTTCTTAATCACAGCAGCATCGATACCCAACATCTTCAAATTTTTTTTGATATTGCTGCTGGCATTTCCTGCATTAGAAAAATCACCATCTTTAATCGAATATTTCAGTTTTAAAGTTTCCATGTACTAATAAAGAGCTTTTAATCCATTTTGATATAAAATTCCACATACTTTATAAAGAGAAAATGGGGAGGATAATAAAACAATATCATTCTCGTTGGCTAAATCAATCATTTCTTTGGTGACTTCTTTTCCCCTAGCAATAAGTACAATTTCGATATCAGCCATTTCAGCCGTTCGAATACTTTGAGTATTGGCAAGCCCAGTAATGAGTAGAGGTACTTGGTCTTCCAAGGTCAGCACATCACTCATTAAATCGGAGCCAAATGCATATTCAGGAATTGCCACATCGGTACATCCAGTATGCAGCTTAGCCTGAAGGGGTTCTAATAGGTTTTGTATTGTTCGCATTATATATTAAATTTTTCGGGGACAAAGTTAAGGCTTTAGTGGATTATATTGTTCAGATAACACAGATTCTAGGCTAATTTAAAAGGGGTTTAAAGAGGGAAATTAGTTGGAAGTTAGAAGCTTGAAGCAGGAAGAAAAACAACTGAATCAAAATTTCAAATTTTAGAAAAATCATCTATTTACAATTTGGTTCATGTCCAAACTAAAACATTGATTACTTATTCTTTTGAGAGTAATTATGGCTTGATATATTGATTGATAATCACAACATTTTAATAATGAAAAAGTCAATATTAATTCTCATTTTTATTCTTAGTACAATTTCAATCGCTTATTCTTATGATTGCAAAACAAACCTACAATATTCTGAATATGAAAGAGCAGACTATATTTTTACAGGGAGAATAATTGAAGTTAATTATCCCAAAGGATATTATAAGGTTGAGGTAACAGAAAACATAAAAGGTAGTGTTGACGAAATCGCAACCCTTAGCATGGGAAACAAATATTCTTCAACCATACACCCTGAAAGATTTGATTTTTGGCTTATTTATGCATCAAAATATAAAAATGACAGCTTATTTGCAGACTGTTGTGGTCATTCACTTCAATTAACAGGAACACAAAGATATCAATCCCCACCTCCTCCTTACGAAATTATAGTTGACGAAAGATTCCTCCTCAGGAAAATAAATCGTTTGTCACAAAACTTGACTAATAATGAAGAAATTATATCATTAAGATTTCATGTGCAAAATGAAAAAATAGGGGAAATTCTTAACAACCAACAAATCATAATATCCAAATTAGAAAATGATCTATTCTATCAAAAAGGATTTGCTGCCATATTAATAATACTGCTTGTGTTACTTTTGTTCAAAAAAAATACTAAGCCCTAAAATAGGACCTGGGATTTATACTAGAAGCAAACTTTAAGTACTTTAGGCACTTTAGCTCACTTTAAATACTAATTTTATCCCGTACCCTTCGACAGGCTCAGGGTACTTTGAAACAAACTCTAGATCGAAATATTCTTGACCAAATAAAAAATCCCAAGCCATAAAACATGACCTGGGATTTATATTAGAAGTCAACTCTAAGTACCTGTCTGACTGCGCAAGCCAGGCAGGCTTTAGGCACTTTAGTCAACTTTAAGTACTTCTATTCTAAGCATCGTACTCAGCAAGAATTTCTTTAACGCCATCAGGAGCAACACGACCGTAAGTTTTTTCACCTACCAAAACCACTGGAGCCAATCCACAAGCACCCACACAACGTAAGCTACTTAGTGAGAATTTACCATCAGCAGTAGTTTCACCTTGCTTGATTCCTAATTCTTTTTCGAATTCCACCATTACATTTTCTGCACCACGAACATAACAAGCTGTTCCTGTACAAATGCTAATTGGATGTTTTCCCTTAGGCTTCATGGTGAAGAAAGAATAGAATGTAACTACTCCATAAACCTTAGCTAAAGCTACATTTAAGTTCTCGCTTACTACTTCTTGCACTTCTGCAGGTAGGTAACCAAACTCGCCTTGACATTTGTGTAAAACATTGATTAACTCACCTGGCTCGTTGCCGAAAAAGTCACAAATCTCAACGATTTTTGCGATGTCTTTTTCTTTTAATTTTATTTTAGTTTCTGACATTTTTTCAAATTTAAATGATTCTTAATTCGTTAGATTCCTCTAGACTTTAATTACTATTCTTCAATATCTCTTTTGCGTTTGCGATCGAAATAATGAGTATGTAATAATTCGTGTGACAACTCACCACAAGGCTCACCTAAGAATGTTTCATATAATTCTTTGATAGCTGGGTTCTCATGAGATTTTCTGATTGGTTTACCAGCATCTTCACGATATAAAGCAGCAGCACGTTTCTGAAGAATCTCAGAATCGCCATGGTGTAGAGGTTGACCACCACCACCAATACATCCACCAGGACAAGCCATGATTTCAATAGCGTGGAAATGTGATTTACCATCACGAATATCATTTAATAATTTACGAGCATTTCCAAGACCATGAGCAATACCAATCTTAACTTCTAAACCATCGAAGTCAACACTACCAGCTCTGATACCTTCCATACCTCTTAATTGTTTAAGGTCAACTTTTTCTAAAGTTTTACCAGTATGAACTTCATAAGCAGTACGAGCAGCAGCTTCAATTACACCACCTGTAGCACCAAAGATAACACCCGCTCCAGTAGATTCGCCCATTGGCTGGTCGAAATCACTTTTCTCAAGGGTATTTAAGTCCATATTAGCTTGCTTAATGAGATGAGCTAATTCGCGAGTAGAAATAGAGAAATCAACATCAGGATTTCCGTTTACTTTAAACTCGTCACGTTGAGCTTCATATTTCTTAGCTAAACAAGGCATGATAGAAACCACAACCATATCTTCGCGCTTAATTCCTAATTTTCCTGCAAAATAAGTTTTAGCAATAGGGCCAAACATTTGCTGTGGAGAACGTGCTGTTGAAGGAATGTCCTTCATATCTGGGAATTGAGTTTCGAAGAAATTAACCCAACCTGGACAGCAAGAAGTTAATATAGGAAGTTTCACATTCTTATCACCTGCTAAATGTGCATTTAAACGACCTAATAGCTCAGTACCTTCTTCCATAATGGTAAGGTCGGCAGCAAAGTCAGTATCAAATATGTGATCGAAACCAAGACCTCTTAAAGCAGTTACCATTTGACCAGTAACTAAAGTTCCAGCTTCCATTCCAAACTCTTCACCAAGTGCAGCTCTAACAGCAGGAGCAGTTTGTACCACAACAGTTTTTGTTGGGTCGGCAATTGCTCTAATCACTTGAGGAGTGTGGTCTACTTCTGTTAATGCAGCAGTAGGACATACAGCTACACACTGCCCACAGTAAGTACAAGTACTGGCTTCTAAGTTCATTTCGAAAGCTGTACCAACAGCTGCTTCAAAACCACGGTTGATAGCAGAAAGCGCACCAACAGTTTGGACTTCGTTACACATGGTTTCGCAACGACGACACATGATACATTTATCAAGGTTACGAATAATACTTGGAGAAGTGTCTAAACGGTATGACGACATTTCGCAAGTAGTTTCATTAGGAATTTCACGAACTCCTAATTTTTGCGCCATATCTTGCAAGTCACAATGACCCGATTTAGAACAAGTTAAACACTCTTTTGGGTGATCACTTAAAATGAATTCCATAACAGTACGACGAGCGTTAATCACTCTCATTGTATTGGTACGAACAACCATTCCGTCATCTGCTTTTGTAGAGCAAGAAGGAGCCAAATTTCTACGGCCTTCTACTTCTACAACACAAATTCTACAACCACCAGGTTTATTTTCGATATCTAAATGCTCCAAATTCATGTAACACAAAATTGGGATTTCGATATTTAATTTTTTAGCTGCGTGATAAATAGTAGTACCTTTTTCTACTTCTATCACTTTATTATCTATTGTTAATTTGATCATGTCCATTTTCGAGCCTCCTTATATTAATTCAATGGCGTTAAACTTACACTTGTCCATACATGCTCCACATTTGATACAAATGCTTTGGTCGATGAGATGAACCTCTTTCTTTTCACCAGAAATACAACCTACAGGACAAACTCTAGCACAAGCTGTACAGCCTACACATTCCTCATCAATAATATTGTATTTCAATAATGACTTACACTGTCCAGCTTCACACTTATGATCTGATACGTGAGCTAAAAACTCATCATAAAAATTATCAAGCATTGATAAAACTGGATTTGGAGAAGTTTGACCTAATCCACAAAGAGAAGTATCCTTGATGACATTACTCATATTTTTAAGTAAATCTAGATCATGCATGGTCCCTTTTCCTTCAGTAATTTTATGTAGTGTTTCGTGTAATCTTTTGTTACCAATTCTACATGGAGCACATTTACCACAAGATTCTTCAACAGTAAATTCTAAGTAGAATTTAGCCATTGCTACCATACAATCGTCTTCATCCATAACAATCATACCACCAGACCCCATCATAGAGCCAGCTGCTATCAAGTTATCAAAGTCAATTGGAGTATCTAAATGCTTTTCCGTTAAACATCCACCAGAAGGACCACCGGTTTGAACGGCTTTAAATTTCTTGCCATCTTTAATTCCACCACCAATTTCGAAAATAACTTCTCTTAGTGTAGTTCCCATTGGTACCTCAATAAGACCAACATTATTAATCTTACCAGCTAAAGCAAATACTTTAGTTCCTTTAGATTTTTCAGTTCCAATAGAAGAGAACCATTCAGCTCCCTTAAGGATAATCGCTGGAATGTTAGCGAAAGTCTCAACGTTATTTACGTTTGTTGGCTTTCCATTATAGCCAGATTCTGCTGGGAATGGAGGCTTAACAGTTGGTTCACCTCTATGACCTTCCATAGAATGGATAAGTGCAGTTTCTTCACCACAAACGAAAGCACCAGCTCCGTATCTTAGTGTGATATCGAAATCAAATCCAGTTCCAAGAATGTCTTTTCCTAATAAACCATATTCACGAGCTTGCTTAATAGCCACGTGTAATCTCTCAATAGCTAGAGGATACTCAGCCCTAATATAGATAATACCTTCATCTGAACCCATGGTATAACCACAGATAGCCATAGCTTCTAATACAGAGTGTGGGTCACCTTCTAAAATAGAACGATCCATAAAAGCACCTGGGTCACCTTCATCGGCATTACAAACTACATATTTCTTATCGGCTTCGTTTTGGGCAGCAAACTGCCATTTTAGACCAGTTGGGAATCCCCCTCCTCCTCTACCGCGAAGACCTGATTTTTTAATGATATCGATAGTTTGCTCTGGAGTATACTCTGATAATACCTTTCCTAAAGCTTCGTAACCATCGGCTGCGATATACTCATCTACCACTTCTGGATTAATGAAACCACAATTTCTTAATGCGATACGGATTTGTTTCTTATAGAAATCCATATGCTTACTATCTGGTTCTGTTACTCCTTTATTAGGATCAACATATAATAAGCTTTCAACTTTACGACCTTTGATGATATGCTCATCAATAATCTCAGTAACGTTCTCAGGCTTCACCTCTGTATAGAAAGTGTTGTCTGGTAACATTTTTACAATAGGCCCTTTTTCACAAAAGCCAAAACAACCGGTAATGACCACCTGAACTTCTTCGTCCAGATTTCTATATTCCAGTTCTTTCTTCATTTTTTCAACTATGGTATCGCTTTGAGAAGCACGGCAACCTGTTCCGCCGCAAACCATCATATGCATTTTATATTCTGACATTAGCTTTGTTTTTCTGATTAATAAACCTATTGACTATTCATTAATGTTTTGATAGTTTGGAGGAATGATACCGTCCAACAACTCACCTTGCTTGATATACTTCTCAATGATTTGGTCAGCCTTTTTCACATCAACATAACCAAAAACAATAGGATCTTTACCAGGAACCAAAACTTCTACAGTTGGTTCAGCATAGCAATATCCCATATCGCCTACCTGAGTAGTAATACCATTTATATTTCTTTTGGCCATTTCTTCGGTGAAGTAATGATATACTTCTTTGGCTCCACTGGCGATGCCGCTAGTGGCCATACCTACTCTAATCTGGACTACTGATTCAGGATTTTCTGCGTTCTCCCTGAGTTGGATTTTCGATTGCAGTTCACTCTTCATTGCTCGTAAATCTGCTAACGTTTTAACTTTTGCCATTGTAATTATATTTATTTCGTATTTGATTCTATTTAAGCGCTTGTTATTCTACTAACAATTGGGCAAAATTAGTTTCAAGAATCGTATACTCCAAACAACTTTGTTATATTTTTCACAATATTGAGCTTTTTGATAGAATTTATATATAATCCAAATAAGAATCACTGTAACATACTGATTGACTGAATACTTTTGTAATTTAAAACGAGTTAAAATATTTTTGATTTTCTAAGTAAAAAACGCATGAAATGAGTAATAATGCACGGAAATAATAAATATCTATCAAAATCTATATTTAAAACCCGATACATGATATGAATTTTATCCCGAGAAAATAGCCAAATAGAATATTGATATCACGATAATCAAGCTTCAATCTTCACAGAACTAATTGAATCAAGATAGATTACAGCTCTTTTTTAACAGTTTTGGGGCCAATCTTTCCTTGATATTTACGATATTCCTGTTATCTTTGAGAAATAATTTACAAAGTTCTAATTTTAATTTAAGCCTTATGAAAAAACTTTTACGTTTTGCTTTTGTCATGCTGGCTGCGTTAACGATGAACACATCGTTTGCACAAACACCATTGACTGAAGCGGTGGACTTTACAGCCACCGACACAGAAGGTCACACATGGAATCTCTTCGATTTATTAGATGAAGGTAAATATGTTGTGATTGATTTTTTCTTTACTACTTGAGCGTATTGCCCAGCATCAGTACCCCTTCTCAATGCAACCTATGAACATTTTGGTTGTGGAGATTATGATGTAACAATATTATCCGTTGATAACGGAGACACAGACGCACAAGTCATTGCCTATGATGAAAACCTAGGTGTACTTTATCCTTCAATTAGTGGAATAGATGGTGGTGGAAATGCCATCTGCTCTTCCTACCAAATTGGAGCTTACCCAACACACATTATCATTGCTCCAGATCACACTATCATTGCACAAGACATTTGGCCTGTTTCAAGTCCCAGTGACTTTATCGATCCATTAGAAGCTGCTGGCTGTGAAGCTAACGATTGTGATGGTGGAAGTACAATGACTGCAGATTTTGAAGCAGACATGACTGATCCTTGTGCTGGAAGTACAGTAACGTTTACAAATAATTCATTTGGAGACATTACTACTTATGCTTGGGTATTCGAAGGCGGAGAGCCTGCTACTTCTGATGAAGAAAACCCAGTTGTAACTTATGAAACTCCTGGAAGTTATGATGTAACCCTTACAGTTTCTAACGACGTAGAAGAAGATGAAACTATAATGGAAGGGTATATTACTGTTATGGATTTAACTGCTAGTTTTGAAGCCGACGAAGTGGATATTTGCGATACTGAAATGATTCAGTTCTCTAGCTCCACAACTTGTTCAGAAGAATTACAGTGGACGTTTGAAGGTGGAGACCCTGCTACTTCTGATGAAGCAAACCCATCGGTCACTTATCATACTGCTGGAACTTATTCAGTGACTCTATCTGCTATAAATGGCGATAATGAAGTTGAAGTGATTGAGGAATCTTATATCACAGTTCACAATTGTACTGGTATTGGTTCTTTAGCATTAAATAAAATGAGAATTTCTCCAAACCCAGGTGATGGAAACTTCCAAGTGAATCTTCCAAAAGCAGGTAATTTTGAAGTTCAAGTTTATGATATCGCTGGACATATAGTTTATACCACTACCTTAACTTCTGAAAACAACAGCTTAAATATCTCTAATTTAACAGATGGTATTTATGTGATTAGTGCCAATAATGGCCTTACACAATTCAAAGAAAGAGTTGTTATTAAATAAATGAAAATTGGTCTCCTATCAGGATACCATTTCAAATATATGGAGGAGTTTGATTTATTCAGACTCCTCTTTTTTATGCAAAAAACTTGAATTCACTAAATCACATCTCTGCCAAAACCTATTTGGTTTTTCACTACTTTTACCGCCCATATTAAGCAAGACAAAAAGAATATGAATATAGTGATACTCGGAACTGCTTTTCCCTTTCGTGGTGGATTGGCTGTTTATAATGAACGATTGGCCAAAGCATTTCAAGAAGAAAATATCCAAGTTAAAATTCATACCTTCAAATTACAATATCCTTCCATCCTTTTTCCTGGAAAAACACAATATGCTGATTGGGAAGGTCCAAAAGACTTAGATATTGAAGTCTCAGTCAACTCCATCAATCCATTTAACTGGCTGAATGTTGGAAAGAAGATAAAAGAGATGAAGCCTGATATTCTGATCATGAAATATTGGCTTCCTTTTATGGCTCCTTGTTTTGGCTCTATTGGTAGAATCGTGAAAAAGAACAAACATACCAAAGTGATTTCCATCCTCGATAATATCATTCCTCATGAGAAAAATATTGTGGATCGTATTTTCTCAAAATATTTTGTAGGAGGAGTGGATGCTTTTGTTGGAATGTCGAAGAGCGTACTGAGTGAGTTAAATCAGTTTAATACAACTAAACCTCGTGCTTTTTGTCCTCATCCTCTTTATGATAATTTTGGCAAGAAAGTATCAAAAGAGGAGGCCATTAAAAAATTAAATCTCGACCCAAAACAGAAATATGTTTTATTTTTTGGTTTAATACGCGATTACAAAGGCCTCGACTTATTAATTGAATCGTTTTCGAAGAAGGATTTTGCTAAAGAAAATATCAAGTTAATTGTAGCTGGGGAATTCTATTCAGATCAGGAAAAGTATACTAAGCTTATAAAAGAGTTGAATTTGGAAGAACAAGTTATTCTAGCCAACAAGTTTATTCCAGATCCTGAAGTTGGATTGTATTTTGGAGCTGCAGATATTATTGCACAACCTTACAAAACAGCCACTCAAAGTGGGGTGACGCAAATAGGATATCACTTTGAAAAACCTATGCTGGTAACTAATGTTGGTGGTTTAGCAGAAATCATCCCAGATGAGAAGGTGGGCTACGTGGTAGAACCAAAACCACAAGCCATCGCTGACAAGCTATTTGATTTCTTTGCTAAAAATAGAGCCGAAGATTTTAATAAAAACTTGCTACAAGAAAAGAAAAAATACGAATGGTCAACCATGACTAAAACTATATTAGATTTGTATCAGGAAATTCAATAAAAAAGAAAAAATTGTCTACGCATTGAGTAGAGAATTGTCATCGACTTATTTCTTAGCCAGCATGCATCTAAGCAAGATTAAAAAACATGTCAATTTAATTGACGATATTCCTATAAACTATTTTAAATTTGCCTCAAGTTCTATTAGAATATCATAAGAACTAACAAAAACATACAGCATAATAAGACAAGATGATTATAAGAAGTAAAGCACCATTACGATTAGGATTAGCAGGCGGAGGCTCTGATGTATCTCCCTATTCCGATATTTATGGAGGAGCCATTTTAAATGCCACCATCAATATGTATGCACATGCTACTATTGAGGAAAGAAATGATGGGAAAATCGTTTTAAATTCTGAAGATAAAGGCGAATATATTGAGCTAGAAAGTATAGAAGAATTAGAGATTAATGGCGAACTGGATTTGCTCAAAGGAATCTATAACCGAGTGGTGAAAGACTTTACAAAGAAAGCCCTATCTTTTACATTAACTACCTATGTCGATGCACCTCCTGGTTCTGGACTAGGAACCTCCTCCACTTTGGTTACCGCTATTCTAGGTGCTTTTGTAGAATGGTTAAAATTACCTCTTGGAGAATATGATTTAGCACATCTAGCTTATGAAATTGAGCGAATAGACTTAGACATGGCAGGCGGAAAACAAGACCAATATGCGGCTACTTTTGGAGGAGTTAACTTTATGGAATTTTATGGTGATGATAAAGTAATAGTGAATCCATTGCGCATAAAACCTACCATTCTAAATGAATTGGCTCACAATCTGGTTTTGTATTATACAGGAACAAGTAGAGTCTCTGCTCAAATTATTGAAGCCCAACGTAGCAATGTGAATCAGAAGAAACAGACTTCTATCGACGCCATGCACAAGATTAAACAACAAGCCACCAGCATGAAAGAAGCCTTACTAAAAGGTGAATTAGAAAAAATTGGAGAAATTCTAGACTTTGGCTGGCAGCATAAAAAGAAAATGGCAGATAATATCACCAATTCTGAAATTGACCATTTATACGATAGCGTAATAAAAGCCGGAGCCAATGGCGGTAAAGTGAGTGGCGCAGGAGGTGGAGGCTTTATGTTCTTCTATTGCCCAAAGAACACACGTCATCAGGTAATTAGAGCCTTAGATGATATCGGGGGCAATGTAAAGCGTTACGAGTTCGTCACTCAAGGATTACAAACCTGGACCATAGATTCATAGTATGATCAAAGAAGCCATCATTTTAGCAGGAGGATTGGGCACCAGATTAAAAGGTGTAGTTAATGATATTCCAAAACCAATGGCTCCGATCAATGGCATCCCCTTTTTGAAATATTTACTAGAGGATGTTCATCAATATGGAATTGAGCGAATCATTTTAGCGGTAGGTTATAAATGGGAAGTGATTCAGGACTATTTTGGTCAAGAGTTTATGGGTATGAAAATCATTTATGCCATAGAGCATGAACCGCTTGGAACCGGAGGAGGCATTAAGAATGCTATGGCCCATTTACAAAATAAAGATTTCTTCTTACTCAATGGCGACACCTTTTTCAAAGTAGATTTGAGAGCTTTGGAAACCCATTATCAAGATACTCAATCTGACCTTTGTCTTTCACTAAAAGCTATGACAAACTTCGACAGATACGGAACAGTGACTTTAAAAGGAAATCAAATCATAGCTTTCCAAGAGAAAAAACAAATGGAGGAAGGATTGATTAATGGTGGAGTTTATGCTTTGAATACAAGCATCTTTGAATTAGCCAAAGACCAAAAGAAATTCTCCTTTGAAACCGATATTATGGAATCTGGCTTGGAGCAATTTAAAGTTCAGGGCTTTATTTCTGAAGCTTACTTTATAGATATCGGAATTCCGGAGGATTATTTACAAGCTCAGATGGATATAAAATAGAAAGACAAGATTACAAGCTCTATAGTTGGAAGGCGGAAGCAGTTCACTTCATGCTTCAAACTTCATGCTTCAAGCAATAATATCGAACATATCTAGGAGATAATTAATATTTCAAAACACAAGTCGAAAAATAATTGAGAATATAAAAATGATACTAGTAACAGGAGGAACAGGATTAGTAGGCGCACATTTACTTTTTGATCTTTTACAAAAAGAAGACAAAGTCTGTGCTATAAAAAGAAGCCACTCCTCTTTAAATCAAATAGAAAAGATATTCTCATTTTATTCCTCCGACCCCATAAGCCTCCTTGCTAAAATAGAATGGAGAGAAGCTGAATTATTAGACTACTTTTCCCTTGAGGAGTCTTTAAAAGGAATTACACAAGTTTATCATTGTGCCGCCATGGTTTCTTTTAAGAAGAAAGACAAGCAAAAAATGATGACTGCTAATATTGAAGGAACAAAAAACCTGGTCAATGCTTGTTTATACCACAAGATTCAGAAGTTGGTTCATGTGAGTTCTATTGCCGCTCTAGGGAGAGCAGAAGCTGGAGAAAGTGCCAGCGAAAAAACACCTTGGAAAGATAGCGATAAGGATTCGCCTTATTCTATTAGCAAATACCAGTCGGAAATGGAAGTTTGGAGAGGAATTGCTGAGGGACTAAATGCTGTCATCGTAAACCCCTCTGTTATTTTAGGCCCTGGCGATTGGAGTAAAGGAAGCCCTTCATTCTTTAACATGATGGCCAAAGGTATGAAGTATTATAGCCACGGAATGAATGGCTACGTTTATGTGAGAGATGTGACCAGAGCCATGATTGAGCTCATGGAATCTGATATCAATGGAGAACGATTTGTTTTAAACGGAGAAGATCTCACTTACCTAGAATTTTTTAATATGATGGCCAAAAGCCTCAACAAACCATTTCCTAGTATTGAAGCAAAAGCTTGGATGATGAATTTGGCATGGAGAGGAGCCTATATAAAAGGCTTAATCACCCGAAAAACACCTGAACTCACGAAATCTACAGCGCGTTCGTTTATGAGTTCCTATAGTTATTCGAGTGAGAAAATAGAGAAGTCCATTAGTTTTGAATTTACTGCGTTGCAAAAAGCGATTATGCTGATAGGAGATTGCCATTTGAAGGACAAGAATGTTCTATGATTAAAACTATCACGCAAAGCCGCGAAGGCGCAAAGTCATTATGATAGTAAAAAAGTTCGATATCCGACCACTTGTTAGCCACTAATGCACGAATTAGAATAAAACAACGGTAGTTTCTATTTTCACGAATAAACCCAGAGCTGATTCGTTTAACGAATTAACTTTACGGACTTTAGGCACTTTATGAACTCAAAGTACTTAAGACACTTCCACTAAGAAATCACCCTTAGCTTTTACTTCTCCCACAACAGCAGAATGGGGATAAACTGAACTTCTCAAATCTTGAAGTATATCATTTACAGCATCTTTTGGGACACACATCAATAATCCGCCTGAGGTTTGAGCATCGTGAATGAGCATTTTGTGCTCGTAAACTACCTCATCGCTAAAATGACAAAACTCTTCAACAAATTCTTGATTTCTAAAGCAAGCACCAGGCAAGCAACCCAGCTCTGCCAATTCGAAAGCCCCTCCGAGTAAGGGAATATCTTTTGTATTCAAATGCAAACAGACTTCGCTGGCTAAGGCTAGTTTATAGGCATGACCAATTAAACCAAAACCAGTGACATCGGTAGCGCATTTTACTCCATATTTCTGCATCACTTCGGCACCTTCTTTATTCAGAAGCTTCATATTATCCAAACAAGCTTGATAATCTTCTTGATTAACCTCCCCTATTTTTTTGCCGGCCAAAATCACACCGGCACCAATGGGCTTGGTAAGTATTAAAACATCACCTGGCTTTCCATTAGAATTGGTAATCACTTTATCTGGATGAACCAATCCACTCACTGCCAAACCATATTTGGGCACCTTATCAGTGATGGTATGACCTCCGACTAAATAACCGCCAGATTCAATTACTTTATCCTGACCTCCTCTAATGATTTCTTTCAATGCTTCCATAGGTTTATCAGCAGGAAACTCTAATATATTCATGGCAGTAATCACCTTGCCTCCCATGGCATAAACGTCACTCAAAGCATTGGCTGCCGCTATTTGGCCAAACTCATAAGGATCGGAACAAACTGGAGGAAAGAAATCAGTAGTTTGAATGAGTGCCGTTTCTTCGTTTATCTTATAGACACCAGCATCATCGTGGGTACTAATATCCACCATTAATTCAGGGCCTGTAATATGAGGCAAATCGGCTAAAGCTTTATCTAATTCTTTGGCAGGAAGCTTGGCTGAGCAGCCACCTTCTTGTCCTGAGGCTAATAAATCGTAAGTCATAATTTAAGTCTTAAGGATAAATGATATTGCCAGCAGCTGTGATTTTCTCTAAAATATCCAGCATGTTTGAAATCCGACCAACACCAACCTCATCCATTTTATTATAATACTCGAGGCAAGTACCACAAATATGAATCTCCACACCCATCTTTTCAAGTTCTAGCAAAGGTTCTAATACGATAGAATCTTTTAAAACCAAATGAATTCCAATATTAGCAAACACAATAGCAGATGGTAGTTTAGAAACATTGGGTAAAGTATTGAAAAAACCTGTTAAAAGAATTTTTCCAAGCTTTTCATCACCATCCCCAAAAGTTTCTTTTTTCACGCAAACCATGTAATCGCCTTTGTTTGAAGTGGGAATTTCACAATATTCTTCTGGAGTACTTTGCTCAAAGCTTCCTCCTTTTTTCACTACCAGAATCTCGTAAACTCCATTATCCTGGTTTACTTGTACTTCCATTTTATTATCGGAGAGAAATCGACTTACATTAAACTTGGCACTTTCATTATCTACAAGAATTTGTAGTGTTTCAGACTCCTCCATATCCAGAAGTGCCTTTTTTGTCATGATTAAAGGTTGAGGACATAGCTTTCCTTTAGCATCTATTGTTTTCATGGATATATTTTTTGGTGATTATGTGCTGGCAAAAGTAAGCTAATAGGGATTAGGATCAAATTGTGGGCTTATTTCCGTTTTGATGAGTTTTTGAGCTGTGGGAGAATATAGGTCGGGTTTAAATCTAGCTAATGAGAGATAAACACTTTCTTTTTTACCTAGATCGCCGCTCTACTTCCCGTTTCAAATCTAAGATGGTTCTGGCGGCTCTATAAAAATCTACGCTGTAGATTTTCTATAAATATTGCGCTCCTCTGGAGCTTTGAAAAAATATTTATTTCTGAAAATAGCAATTATTGAAACACAATTTATTCGTTCGAAAAACTAGCAAAAGAGCTCCAGAGGAGCGAAATCTCTATAAAAACAAGTAAGAAATGAAAATTTTTAAGCCGCCAGTTTTATAGCTCAAATAGGAATGAAAGGAATGCGGCGATATCTTAAATTTAGAAGCCATAAAAACATTCAGGCTTCACTTCCAAATACCTTTATAATCCGGTATACGGTACTTTCCATTATACATGATACTATCACGATTGTTATGTATTTCGGCTTCAGAACCAATATTAAACCATAACACATTTCCAGAAACGTCTTTACCCACTAGCTTATTAAGTTGTTTCCTGGGCTCTTGATTAAAACCTTCCATAATAGCCATGAAACCTTGCTCTTCCTTTCCTTTCTTCAGTTCACATTTAGCAATTATTGGAAAAAGAATTAATTCTCCATTTGGGCTTTGCTGATAGACTTCAAACTGATTAAAGGCCATTTTTTCAATATCTTCTTGGCCTTGAGAAAATAGAATATTCGAACCATTCTTAAAAGTAAAAACTCTATTACCCAATTTATCAAAAGTCACTTCATTTCCATCTTTTTGAGAAAATGCAATCAGGAAGATTCCTATCTGGTTTTCTGGGACAATGATAATATCTTTCTTTAAGTTATTAATTTGAGAATTACTTTCTTCTAAGTTCTGACTATTAATCACTTTTCGCAAGGCAGTTACTTCATCAATTCGGAAAGAATCAATATAGGTCTTATAATTACAACAAACCATTATGTCTTCCCTAGGCATCAAAAGAAGTTTATCAATCATTCCATCTTCAGAAAATAAGAAAATGGAGTCTTCGGATATTCTATAATGATAGCTTTGAGTTAATCTAAACTTATCTCTAAGTGTCCAAAAGAGTGAATCTGGACTAATTGAAACCCCTAATTTAGAATTAAAGCCACCAACCCAATCTCCATAAATCATATCAATACTTAATGGTTTTTCTTTAGCCTGATTACAACTTGAAAAAACAATTAACACAAAGGAAATCAGAATAGGAATGTTTTTGATGTTTTTTTTCATTTCAAATGATTTAGGGAATACTTAAGCATTCTTATAACGTTATAAGAAATATTTTATTATTCCCCAATATTACTTAGAGCAACCAATCAAAATCACATACTAAGTATTCTCAATCCAAACTCCGTAATTTGCGTCCTATAGTTTTCCTTTTTATGTTCTGAAGTAATGAGTATTTTCTCTGCTTCAAACATTTCTATCAAAAAAGGCAACATTTTCTTTGACAAACCTGTTTCCTGCTTTAGTGGTTGAAGGAATAAGCCCTCTTTATGATTGGCTAAAACCTGAAGTAATTCCTTGCGATATTTCATGACCAAAGAAGCATGGGCATATTCATTTTTATAATAACTCAGTTTACCATTTTGAATGAGGAAATCAATATAAGAAGCCAATTTGTCTTTACTTATCATTCTTTGATAGGCAGCCTGATTGATATCCACATAGATGGGTTTTTGAGGACCATAATCTTTTATAGTTTGCTCTAACCACTCTATATCTGCTTTTTCTTTTTTACTCAACTTGACTTCATGCGAAGACAAAGCCCAAGTCATAGCAATGGATTTTATATGTTTATCCTCCTCCATTTTTAATAATAAATGAGGAAGGTATTCTTTGAAAACTTTGTTTTTATTTAAACCTAACTTTCCTAGAAGTTCCAATTCGTTTAAACCCTTGGTGAGCATGGGGTTTTTCTCATGAAATTCTAGTATTAAAGCTTTTACTTTTTTAATGATTTCCCATTCCGCTATTTCCGCCATATAGATATGATTGGGATATAGAGAAATGCCTTTCAAATTTTTATCTTCTTGGAGCAAATCCTCTTCTGTCATCTTTAATTTATCTTTCAATAAATGTAGATTTAGAGGAAGGTTTTCTTTCTTAAGCTCGATGAGAATCAGCTCTGCCGTTTTTCCTTCATTGAGGATTCCATCGACGAGTAATTCCAGTGATTGGAGTAGCTTTTTGGTTCTTTTACGGTGATGCAAAGGTTTGGCATCGATGATAATTCCTCCTCCTATGCTCTTATCGCCAGAGGAGTTTCTTAAGATGAATTTATCTTTATGAATCAATACACTTTCTTTCTCCAAAACCAATTGAACTAGCCCAGACTCCCCAGGTTTGAGTTTATCTTTGTCGAGTAAATGCATCCTTGCTTGAGTATCGAAAGTACCTGAATGAAAAACTACTGTTGACCAAATACCCAAATCCACAGAATTCTCAAATAAGGTGATATAAGCATCTATCATCAAGGTATTTTCCAATTCTTGATTACTCAAAAGCATGCCTCTTTCAAAATCATCGGGTTTTAATCCAGTCAAGTTAAAAGCGGCTCTATCTCCAGCCACCACTTTCTCCACCTTTTTTCCATGACGCTGGATTCCTCTTAATCGTAATTTATCTTTATTTCCAGGCAAGAGAAAAACCTCTTCTTCCACTTCAATTTCTCCATTTAAAACAGAACCCGTTACCACAGAACCCATTCCTTTTACCGTAAATATTCTATCGATAAACATGCGGAAGAATTGGTCTTGTTTTTGAGTTTCTATTTGAGGTATTATATTTTCTATTTCTTGCTTCAACTCATCAAGTCCTTGTCCACTTATACTACTCACTCCTACTATTGGGGCTTCTTCAAACTCCGTTCCCTCGAGCCACTCCATAATCTCCAGCTTGGCCAATTCAGCAATTTCTTCATCCACCAAATCAATCTTATTCAGCGCAATGATGGCTTTCTTCACTTTTAAGGCTCTGATGATATTAAAATGTTCTTTGGTTTGTGGCATCACGCCAGAATCAGCAGCAATCACCAGTAAAACGAAGTCGATGCCACAAGCGCCTCCTACCATAGTATTTATAAAATCTTTATGACCGGGGACATCGATAATACCCACAGAATGACCCGATGGCAAATCGATATGAGAAAATCCCAGATTGATGGTGATTCCCCTCTCCTTTTCTTCTTTGTGGGTATCACAATCTATATTTGTTAAAGCTTTAATCAGCGAAGTTTTCCCATGATCCACATGGCCCGCTGTCCCCATTATTAAATGCTTCATAAACCTAATTTTTTATATGCCTTTTTGATTAATTCGGCTACATCATCTAAATCTTTCTCTTGCAGGCAGAGTAAATCAACATATATGCTTCCACTCTTTAAATTGGTCAATAGCGCAGGCTTTTGATTCAACAATTCATGATAGAATTGTTTTCCTGTACTTTTTCCTTTTCCTAAATTTAGTTTCACAGAATAGGAATCCAAAACTAGATCGGGTAAAGTTCCCCCACCATATTGACCTTTGCTGGGTTCTATGCTGCTAGAGATACTCTTTTTAGCCAATAAACTTTGTAAATATTCTGAGGATTCTTTTCTTTCAAGCTTTGGTGTATTTAAGGTTCTAAAGAGCACATTATGTTTGAACAGATCCTGATCGTTGAGATAGTAAGAACAAGCCTTTTCGAGTATGGCGAGTGTGGTTTTCCCAACCCTTAAGGCGCGCATCATGGGCTCCTTTTTCAGTTTTTGGATGAACTCCTTTTTACCGGCAATTATGCCAGCCTGAGGACCACCAAGCAGCTTGTCGCCACTAAAGCAAATCATATCGACTCCTGAGGCTAAAGCTTGCTTCACGTCCGGCTCGTTCATCAAAGCCTTCTCGTCTACTTTCCTTAACAAGCCTGAGCCTATATCGTAGACTGTTGGAATATCATACTTCTTTCCCAATCCGGAGAGCTCCTCTAAAGAAAGCTCCTGAGTAAAACCTTTAATTACATAATTAGATGTATGAGTTTTAAAAAGCAAAGCTGTATTTTCATTGATGGCTTTTTCATAATCTGCCACCTTGGTTTTGTTGGTTGCTCCTACTTCTACCATTCCACAATCTGATGCCGCCATAATTTCTGGAATGCGAAAAGAACCGCCTATCTCTATCAATTCTCCTCGTGATACTATAGCTTCTTTTCCTCTACCAAAGGCTCGAAGAATCAACATAACAGCAGCGGCGTTATTATTTACTATCACTATATCTTCGGCACCGGTCAGGTATTTTAAAATTTCGCTGGCATGATCGTTTCTTTGTCCTCGGCTTCCTTTCGCCAGATTAAACTCTAGATTATTATAGCCTTTCAACACGTCGAAGACCTCCTCTAAAAGTTCTTCTCCATAGGGAGCTCTTCCGAGATTGGTATGGATAATAATTCCTGAACCATTCAATATGGGTTTCAAACTTCGCTCTGCAATTTTCTGAATACGAGAAACACATTCTTCTCCAATATTGTCCATGTTTAAAGATTCCTCTCCAGCTAAAATCTGTCGCCGATAATTACTAATCACCTCTCGAATAACAGCAGTCACCAAGTTCTTACTGTATTTTTTAATCAACGGCTTTATGCTAGCATATTGCAAAACCTTATCTACTCCTGGGAGATTTCTTATTTGTTGGGAAGAGAAATTCGTCATATTGATAGCTTATTAACTGAAGTTTCGCACCGTTATATACTGAGCATTTTAGAGAAAAAATGCAGCATGAAACCTTGGGAATCCCTTGGTTTTATTGTATCTTTAGGTTACCACACAAAAAGTACAAAACATGCTACATTACGAAGATATCTCAAAAACAGAAGA
>NZ_JABKBZ010000298.1:0-382 GCF_013166635.1 Lentimicrobium sp. S6
ATAAATCGGCCTCTCTATTAATAATCCACTTTTCTTTATCAATGGCTCCGCATTTTGGGCAATGTCGGTTACGGCAACTGTTAAACGCATCATGAATACTTCCACATTTTGTGCAAGCTTCTGTATGACCACCCATATATTCTGTTCTACATTTCAGTATAGCGTCAAGAGCACGAAGTTTGTATGCTGGAAGCTTGTGATTGCTGTTAAAAGAAGGCAGAAATTGAGAGATAACAGTTGCCAGTTCTGCTCGCCTATTCATTTGATGAACCAAAAAGAATATCCAAGCAACCAAATTTCTTTACCGCATCTACTTGAGCAATATGCAAATACATTAAGGTGCTATGAATACTGGAATGACCGAGCAAGTCTTTTAAAACCA
>NZ_JABKBZ010000299.1:0-381 GCF_013166635.1 Lentimicrobium sp. S6
GAACTATCCTAAACCAAAAAGATACTGCCATTATCACATGGAACCCAACATACGAAGGACAAGTCAATCTAAAAACAGGAATCCTCAATAAATGTGATATAGAGGAGTTTTCTAATGAGAAAGAAGTGAGGGTAAGAACTTGTTTGGGGGCGGAGAAGCAAAAAGGATATTATCTAGAAGTTTATCCAAATCCAGCATCAGAATGGGTCACTTTCGATTATAAAATATTGTCAGTAAAAGACGCTGAACTGACTATCAAAAGCATTGATGGTAAACAAGTGGCCCAATTCAACTTAACAGGCGAAACAGGTCAAAAGGTATGGGATACCCGCAGCTTAAAAGCCGGTGCTTATAATTATGAGTTCATTAGCGGAGAACTCA
>NZ_JABKBZ010000300.1:0-380 GCF_013166635.1 Lentimicrobium sp. S6
TCTAGATTTACTGTAAAGTCTTGACAGCTTGCTATCGGTGATTCATCATCTGTTACTGTGATATCTTGGGTATCTGTACTTATATTTCCATGGATATCTTCTACAGTCCAGATAATAGTAGTTGTTCCTACATTATAGAAACCACTGGCATCGGATGTTCCATTGAAGTCATTGCTTATGGTAGCTACGGCACAGTTATCTGCTGTTGATGGTGCCACTACTGTTACGGCTGCGCCACACAATCCTGCATCGGCTGTTTGTGTTTGGGCTGCTGCAGCTGTGATACTTGGGTTCTCAGTATCTGTAATAACGATATCTTGAGTACAAGTTGCTGCATTGCCATGGATATCTTCTACTGTCCATAAGATAGTTGTTGTTCC
>NZ_JABKBZ010000301.1:0-369 GCF_013166635.1 Lentimicrobium sp. S6
CAAACACATTCGATTGTACAAATGTAGGAGTGAACACAGTAACGCTAACAGTAACTGATGATGCAGGTTTAACCACAACATGTGAGTCTATAGTAACAGTAGAAGACAATATTGCCCCAGTAATGGCTTCACAGAATGTAACCATTCAATTAGATGCCTCAGGAGCAGCCAGTATTACAGCCGCCAATATTGATAATGGAAGTTATGATAACTGTGATTTCACACTAACAGCAAGTCAAACCGACTTCGCTTGTACAGATTTAGGCGTAAATACGATTACCTTAACCGGAACAGATGCCAGTAATAATGTATCAACAATTACTGCCGATGTCACAGTAGAGGATGTTATTGACCCAAGTATCACCTGTG
>NZ_JABKBZ010000302.1:0-362 GCF_013166635.1 Lentimicrobium sp. S6
GATCTTGCAAAGATTAATTTATCCGTTGAAGAAAGCGAAGAAGTATAAGTCTGCACTTCAATTGCTGAGACATTAAGCCAAGTATCACCATCTCCATCGGATCCAACCATACCTGTATGGGCAGGATGTGTATATGTACTTCCTCCTCCTGAACCTGTAGGTGCTGCCCACTTTACACTACCATCAGTTCCATCGGCCGTTAACACCCAATTACTGCCAATTAAAGTTTCAGAAACCACACGCAATCCTTTCGTTGTTAAGGTTCCATTTACATCTAATGTGGAAGTTGGTGTATCAGTATGAATACCTACAAAACCTCCTCCTGAGCCATCCATATCAAAAGGTTCTACAAAAAAGGAGGG
>NZ_JABKBZ010000303.1:0-361 GCF_013166635.1 Lentimicrobium sp. S6
AAGAGTTGTAAAAAGTAGTAAAGGGTTGTAAGGAATTGTAAAGAGTTGTAAAAAGTAGTAAAGGGTTGTAAGGAATTGTAAAGAGTTGTAAAAAGTAGTAAAGGGTTGTAAGGAATTGTAAAGAGTTATAAAAAGTAGTAAAGGGTTGTAAGGAATTGTAAAGAGTTGTAAAAAGTAGTAAAGGGTTGTAAGGAATTGTAAAGAGTTGTAAAAAGTAGTAAAGGGTTGTAAGGGATTGTAAAGAGTTGTAAAAAGTAGTAAAGGGTTGTAAGGAATTGTAAAGAGTTGTAAAAAGTAGTAAAGGGTTGTAAGGAATTGTAAAGAGTTGTAAAAAGTAGTAAAGGGTTGTAAGGAATTGTAA
>NZ_JABKBZ010000304.1:0-358 GCF_013166635.1 Lentimicrobium sp. S6
TGATGGAAATAGAACCGACTGCTTTGGTTCTGATAAACATGTACAGTCAAAAGGTCATTAGTTTTCTACTTTGCTAGAAAAATCAATATTCTAGAAGAGGCGGGAAGGCTATTGTTTGGGATGGTTTTTTGCTTACTTTTTTCCACAAAAAAGTATGATCCAGTATTTTTTTCTGGAAAAAGGTGTCAAAATCTACCATTGGATAGATTTAATTCCAGTTGAAATACGATATAAAAAAGGCTATAATTTCAATCTACACTAAATATTATGCCTTGTGAAGCAAAACATCAATTCATATTTGCTACTCTTTAATCCGAACTCTTTATTCTGATTCTCCCCATAAAAATTAACATGAGCC
>NZ_JABKBZ010000305.1:0-356 GCF_013166635.1 Lentimicrobium sp. S6
ATCATAATAATAGTAGTTTGGGCTATTTGGACATCAAAATTCGTAGACTGACAGGTGCCTAATTTGAATAATTGTTTAACCTCCTTAAAAAAGACTTCAATAGTCCATCTAATGCTATAGATTTCAAATATCTCTATAAAACTAAGGTTTGTATTTGTTGAAAGTATTGTATGCCACTTACCATTAACACGGATCAACGTGTTTTTCTGGGGGATGGACAATCTAGTCATTTTTTTCTCTTGTTAATTTAGGAAGCTATTATTAATAAATATATTACTCAAATGGTTCATTTAATCTGAAAAAGCATGATAATATATTTCTCTTCAACACTTTTTGGAAAAGTGTTACAAAACCTC
>NZ_JABKBZ010000306.1:0-353 GCF_013166635.1 Lentimicrobium sp. S6
TTGTATCGACGATGTCCCAGTGATGAGCAATTTATCTTGGACAGATAATTGCGATGGTTCAGGAAGTGTAGCCGGAACAGACGCTGCTATAGTTGGCACAGATTGTAACGGAACTGTCACCAGAACATGGACTTATACAGATGGCGGAGGAAATACAGCATCTACAACACAGATTATTACTGTATTAGATAATGTTGCTCCAACAGCCAGTAATCCAACTGATATCACCATAGAATGTATCGCCAGTTTACCAGCGGCCGATATTTCAGTGGTAACAGACGAAGCTGATAATTGTACAGCTAACCCAACAGTAGCTTTCGTATCCGATTCTGATGATGGATTAAGCAATCCAA
>NZ_JABKBZ010000307.1:0-344 GCF_013166635.1 Lentimicrobium sp. S6
GTAAAGGGTTGTAAGGGATTGTAAAGAGTTGTAAAAAGTAGTAAAGGGTTGTAAGGGATTGTAAAGAGTTGTAAAAAGTAGTAAAGGGTTGTAAGGAATTGTAAAGAGTTGTAAAAAGTAGTAAAGGGTTGTAAGGGATTGTAAAGAGTTGTAAAAAGTAGTAAAGGGTTGTAAGGGATTGTAAAGAGTTGTAAAAAGTAGTAAAGGGTTGTAAGGAATTGTAAAGAGTTGTAAAAAGTAGTAAAGGGTTGTAAGGAATTGTAAAGAGTTGTAAAAAGTAGTAAAGGGTTGTAAGGAATTGTAAAGAGTTGTAAAAAGTAGTAAAGGGTTGTAAGGAATTGTAA